>JAPPGM010000076.1 GCA_028874995.1 Gemmatimonadota bacterium
CTCCGACGCCAGAAACGCCACCACGTCCCCCACCTCCTCCCCCCGCCCGAACCGTCCCAGCGGCAGGTTCGCCCGCACGAAGGCCCGCATCCCGTCCGGGTCGGCCTTGACCCGCTTGTCCCAGCTGCCCCCCGGGAACCGGATCGACCCCGGCGCCACGCAGTTCACGCGGATCCCGTCCTTCGCCAGCTCCAGCGCCATGATCCCCGCGGCCGAGATCAGCGCCGACTTGGTCGTGTTGTAGATCGACAGTCCCGGTCCGCCCTTCTCCCGCCCGAATACCGATGAAACGAAGACGATCGAGCCGCCGCCCCGCTCGCGCATCATCGGGATGGCGCCCCGGCTCGCCCGGAACCCCGCCAGCACGTTCAACTCGATGATGTCGAGCCAGTCCTGATCGCTTGTCTCCTCGAACCTGCCGCGGCGGTTGCCGCCCACGTTGTTGACGAGGATGTCGAGGGCGCCGTAGTGGTCGCGCACGGCGTCGAGGAGCGCGTCGGCGCCGTCCGCCTCCGCGATGTCGCAGGTGACGGTCAGCACCTCGGTTCCACCCTGCTGCAGGGCGGCCGCAGCAGCCTCCAGTCCCTTCTCACCCCGTGCGCAGATCGCGAGCCGCGCACCTTCGCCCGCGAGCGCGCGAGCACTGAAGAACCCCAGCCCACGGCTCCCGCCCGTGACGACCGCGACCTTGCCTCGGAGTCCGAGATCCATCTCTCAGCGCCCCGCGCCGGGATCGTCTGGTCGAGTGGACCGTGCCTCGCCTGCCCCGCCCGCCGCCGCCGGCCCGCCGCCGCCATCCGAGATCGTCGCCCTCAGCAACCGCTCCAGCGTTCGAATGTGCCCCTGCAGCACCGTGTTCAGCTGGTCGTAGCGGCGGACCGCGTCCTCGCCCGTCTCCTGGTCGGCGCGGGTCAGGTTGCCGTACAGGTACTGCAGCTGGTCGACCAGCATGGGGCGCGAGTATCGGCGCGGCTCGGTGACCAGTTCCTTCTCCACCGCCGCGACCTCGTCGGCCAGCTCGCCCCCGCCCCGCTCCCGCGCCTGGTTGATCCTGTGCACGGCCAGCCTCGCCTCGCTCAGCGCGTCGCGCACCTCGAGCGCGAAGTCGACCTGGCGCCGTACCAGCCCCCCGTCGATCCCCTCCGCCGCGACGCGCGGGTCGAGCATGACCTCGAAGGTGCGGCTCTCGCTCCAGTCCCCGGCCGACAGACGCGCCGTGTATGTCCCGGGCGGCACCATGGGGCCACCGCGCCCCGATCGTCCCGGTTGAGGCGCCCACGGACCCGGGTGGGAGAGGTCCCAGGTGAAGCGGTGGGTCCCCGCGCCCGAGGGCAGCCGCGGCGTCCCGAAGCGTTCCAGCCTCCACTCACGCATGCCGGGCTCGGCGGGGACGGTGTACTCGCCGGGACCCTCGCTCGAGAAGGAGCGGACCAGGTTGCCCTCGCCGTCCGTGATCTCCAGGGTGAGCGGGCCTGTCACGTCGCCGGTCAACGTGTAGTCGATCCGGGCCCCCGCCTGCGGATAGCTCGGCCGGGCCCCGCCGCGTCCCCCGAAGCCGCCCCCGTAACGCAGCCTGTACACGTCGCGCACCTCGTAAAGGTGTGCGCTAGCGCCGGCTACACGGTCGCTGAGTTCGTGGAGCGGCGTGAGGTTGTCCATGATCCAGAAACCCCGGCCCATCGTCGACAAAACCAGGTCCCCGTGCACGACCTTGATGTCCGTGACGGGCGTCACCGGAAGGTCCAGCTGGAAGGGCTGCCACGCGCCGCCGTCGTCGAAGGAGATGAACATCCCGAACTCTGTGCCCAGGTAGAGCAGGCCCTCGCGGCCGGGGTCCTCGCGCACGACGCGCACGGGATGGTTGTCCGGGACGCCGTTCTCGCCGGTCGTGATGCGCGACCAGGTCGCGCCGTAGTCCTCGGTGCGGTAGGTGTAGGGAGCGAAATCACCCAGCTGGTACCGGAGAATGGCCAAATAGGCCTTCGCGGGGTCGTGGTGGGAAACCTCGATCGTCTGTACACGGCCGTAAGGGCCGATCCCGGGGGGCGTCACGTCGGTCCAGCTGGCACCGCCGTCGCGGGTCACGTGCACGGGGCCGTCGTTGGCGCCCGCCCAGATCACGCCCGGCTCGAGCACCGACTCCTGGATGTCGTAGAGGACCGCGAAGTGCTCCTCGCCGGTCACGTCAATGGTGATGGGGTACCCCGAAACGACCTGGGTCTCAGGGGTGAAGGCGGTGAGGTCCCCCGAGATGGTCTCCCAGCGCTGGCCGCCGTTGGTGGTGACGTGCACGAACTGCGAGCCGTGGTAGACCTTGTTCGGGTCGTGCGGCGAGACGTGGACGGGGACGACGCGCTGGAAGCGGTACTCCAGGTCCTTCGGATTGTGCCCGTAGAGGTTGGCCATGCCCACGTAGTACTGCTGCTCCTGGCCGGTGCGGCGGTTGAAAAGGCCGAAACGGCCCTTGCAGTTGGCGTAGACGATGTCCGGATCGCCGGGCTTGGGAACCACCGGCCCGGTCTCGCAGCCGCCGTGCGACTCCCACGCCGACTGGGGACCGCCGGGCTCCGAGCGTTCCGGCAGGCTGGGCACTGAAATGGTGGAATTGTCCTGCTGGCCGGCGTAGAGGCGGTAGGGGAAATCGTCCGAGACGTCGACCTGGTAGAGTTCGGCGGTGGGCTGGTTCAATTGGGTGGACCAGGTCTGGCCACCGTCGATCGAGACGTTCGCACCGCCGTCGTTCGACTGGATCATGATGAGCGGGTTGTCGGGATTGATCCACAGGTCGTGGTTGTCGCCGTGCGGGGTGCGCCGCGACTGCCAGCTGCGGCCCCCGTCGGTGCTCATCCAGTGCCCCTCGGCCATCCCCCAGAGGATGTCGGGATCGGTCGGATGACCCTCCAGGTTCATGTAGTAGAATGGACGGTTCAGGATCGGCTGGAAGCTGGTGACCTGACGCCAGGTCGCGCCCCGGTCGTCGGAGCGGTAGACGCCGCCGGTGTCGGGGGGCGCCTCGATGAGGACATAGACGCGGTCGGGGTCGGCCGCGCTGACCGCCAGGTCGGATTTTCCACGCAGGCCGGTGGGCAGCCCGTCGGTGGCCTGGTCCCAGGTGTCGCCTCCGTCGCGGGAGATGTACACGCCGCCCTCCAATCCGCCCGAGATGATCGTCCAGGGCTTCCGCTCGGCGCGCCACATGCTCGCATAGATCGTGTTCGGGTCGTCGGGCGCGAACTCGAGGTCGACCGCGCCCGTGCTGTCCGACACGAAGAGGACGTTCTCCCAGTGCGCGCCGCCGTCACGGGTGCGGTAGACGCCGCGTTCGGGGTTCGGCGCGAAGGGGTTGCCGATCGCCGCGACGTAGACGAGGTCGGGATTGTCGGGATGGATCAGGACCGCGCCGCTGTTGCCGGTGCGCTCAAGACCCAGGTGCTGCCAGGTCTCGCCCGCGTCGGTGGACTTGTAGACCCCGTCACCGATGATGACGTTGCTGCGCAGGCCGTCGGAGCCGGTGGAGATGTAGACGATGTTCGGGTTCGAATCGGCCACCCTGATCGCGCCGATCGACCCGGTCCCGAAGTAGCCGTCCGAGATGTTGCGCCAGTTGTGGCCCCGGTCCGTGGTCTTCCAGACACCGCCGCCGGTGGCGCCCATGTAGAAGGTGGACGGGTGGGCGCGGTGGCCCGCCACGGCGGTGACGCGGCCGCCGCGCGAGGGGCCGGCGTAGCGGTAGCTCAGCGCGCCGAAGAGGTCGGGGGAGAAGCGTGGGGCGCTGGTTTGGGCGAGGGCGGGGGTGGGGGGGTGGAGGGCGGCGGCGACGGCCGCGACTGCGATGGCGATCGTGGCGAGGGGTCTTCTCATGGGGTGGTGGCTCCGGGATATGGCATGGGGGAGCGGGTCAAGGTATGCGTTCGGATTGTCGGTGCCGGCGGACTTCGGCCGGGAGCGTTCAACCTACGGCGTGGGAGTGGGTGTGGACAGTTCGGGGTCGGGCCGGCAAGGACTCCAACACCTCTGCGGTCCCCTCCGGTCCGATCCCGTCGTCCGGGATGACGATGACAAACCTACTCATATGAGCATATGTGCATGTTCCGAGTCACCCACCTCGCTCTCCGAACCCTACATTCCCACCTCCGCAGTGCCTTTCCGGGCCCTTACTCGGTCCGCCCGCTTGTTGGAACACCCGCGATTCACCCGAACGCGGGACCACCCCGCTTGGCGTGGGACCCCTACTCATCCCGAACGGGGATGTCTAGATTTCGGCCATGCGGATCATCGCCAAGAGGACGCTTCGGAACTTCTGGGACCGGGAACCCAGGGCGGAGCAGCCCCTGAAGGCATGGTACGCGGTTGCCCGGAAGGCCGACTGGTCGTCCCCAGCGGAGGTCAAGGCGGTGTACGGGAACGCCAGCATCGTCGGCGGCAACCGCGTGGTGTTCAACATTGGCGGCAACAGGTATCGGCTGATCGTTCGCTTCGACTACTCCCGCCGAATCGGCTTCGTGCGATTCGTGGGAACTCACTCGGCGTACGATCGGATCGACGCCACTCAGGTGTAGAGAGGAGTCCAGAATGACCATACGACCGATCAGAAACGAGAACGACTACGACGAGGCACTCGCCGAGATCGACCGCCTGATGGGCGTCGATCAGGGAACGCCGGAGTCCGACAGGTTGGAGGTGTTGGTGACCCTGGTCGAGAGGTACGAGTCGGAGCACTGGGCGATGGACGCTCCGGACCCGATTTCGGCGATCAGCCACGTGATGGAGGCTCGCGGACTGCGGCAGCGGGACCTGGCGGAGCTGATCGGTTCGCAATCCCATGCCTCGGAAGTGCTTCGCCGCCGCCGCCCCCTCTCCCTCGCCATGATCCGCATGCTCGCGACGGAATGGGGGCTTCCAGCCGATGTCCTGGTCCGCGACTACGAACTCGCGACGCCCTGACCCGGCCGCGGCGAGCGGGTCGCTCCCATGATCACCTCGGAGTGAGAGAGTAGCGACGCTGCATCGATCACGCCTACCGCTCCGTCCCGGTGCGAGGGTCCACAGGGCTGTTCGTCCGCTCACGGGGTCTATCCTTGTCGGTATGACGGGTATTGATCCTCTCGGACCGACATTGCTCCCCACCACCCCCCATCCCTATGCTCCCCCTTGCCTCGCGGTCGTCACCGGTCACTCGAGCGAAGAGGAGCAAGAGATGCAGCGGCGCCACTACCAGCGACTCATGGCGGGTCCAGCAGCCCGTGGACAGGATCCCGCACGCATTCGAGCGGCGACACATTCACGCGGGCCGCTCCCGTTCACCGCTTCGCACTGTAAAGACAACATTACATTCTGTCAACCACAGTATACATTCGGACTCCCGCGCAGCTTCATCCCCGCCCTGCTCGCCTGCAGCCTCATCATCGCCCCACCCACCTCGGCCCAGGAGGCCGACCCGGACACGACACCGGCCCTCCCTGACACCACCGACGCCCTCCCCCTCCAGACCACCCGAACCATCGCCTTCACGACCGACGAGGGCACCTGGATCGATCTGGACGTCAGCCCGGATGGACGCACGATAATCTTCGAACTGCTGGGCGATCTCTACACGATCCCGATCTCCGGCGGCCGTGCCACGCGCATCACGAGCGGGCTCGCCTACGACGCGCAGCCGCGCTTTTCCCCCGATGGCGGCCGGATCGTCTTCGTCAGCGACCGCAACGGCGGCGAAAACGTCTGGCTCGCCAACGCCGACGGCAGCGAACCCGAGATGCTCACCAGCGGGATGACGAACCGCTTCCAGTCGCCGGAGTGGACGCCCGACGGACACATCGTCGTGTCGAGGGGGACGGGCGCTTCGAGAGGCGGCGGCTTTCCTTCGCGACAGTACGACCAGCGTGCCTACGACATCATGCTCTACGATCTGCGGGGCGGAACGGGGTTCAAGCTCGACCTCGGGGAAACGACGAGCCTCCTGGGAGCGGCCTTCGGCTCCGACCCGCGCCATCTCTACGTGAGCTCCTCCGGACAGCCCCGGCCCGGCGGGTGGAGCATCCTGGTCCTGGACCGCGAGACCGGGGAGACCACGTCCGTCGCAGCCAATGCGGGCGGCGCGCTGCGCCCCGTGGTCAGTCCGGACGGCCGCCGGCTCGTCTACGGCGCGCGCTACGATCATGGCCAGGGGCTCCGCCTCCGCGATCTGGAGACCGGGGAGGAGCGCTGGCTGCACACCGACGTGCAGCGCGACGAGCAGGAGGGGATCTTCTCCCGCGACCTCATGCCCGCGTCGGCCTTCACTCCCGACGGCGACGCGCTGATCCTCTACGCCAGGGGTAAGATCCGGCGGCTGGCGGTGCCCTCGGGCGAGATGAGCGAAATCCCCTTCACCGCGGACGTCGAGCTGCCGGCCGGACCCCTGGTCCGCTTCGACTACCTGATCGAGGACGACACGGTCGAGATCCAGCAGATCCGCGGCGCGCGCCCCTCTCCCGACGGCAGCAGGCTGGTCTTCACCGCCCTCAACAAGCTCTGGCTGATGGACCTGCCGACGGGCGTGCCCCGTCGCCTCACCGATGCCACCGGAGTGGTCGAGCACGACCCGGTCTGGTCACCGGACGGCCGTCACATCGCCTACGTGACCTGGAGGGGCGGGACGAATCCGGAGGGCACGATCCAGAGTGTCACCCCGTCATCGGGGACGGAGCCGACCTCGCCCCAACGGCTCACCACGGAGCCCGGCTTCTACGAGAAGGCGGTCTATTCCGCGGATGGCAGCCGCATCGTGGCCCAGCGGCGCTCGCTCTACGACCGGGCGGAGGGAAGCTTCGGCGGTGGGGCGGAACTCGTATGGATTCCCGCCGCGGGTGGCTCCGCGACGGTGATCACGAAGGGTTACGCCACGCCGCAGTTCACCGACGACACGTCGAGGGTCTGGGTCAACGTCGGCGACGCGCTCGAGTCGATGGAGTGGAACGGGTATGACCGGCGCACCGAACTGACCGTCTCCGGCGTCCGGCAACTCCTCATCTCGCCCGATCGGAAGTACGCCTACGCGCTGGGCGGCGGCGGTCCGCAGGCCTATCTCGTCACCCTTCCCGGGGTCAGCGGGATCACCGTCTCCGTCGCCAGTCCCGCCGGAGCGGCCGTCCTGGTGAAGAAGCTCACGACGATCGGGGCCATGTTTCCCGGTTGGTCGCACGACTCCGGCAGCCTCCACTACTCTCTGGGACGGTCCTTCTTCACCCACGATGTAGCGGCGGAAGATTCGGCTGCAACCACGCGAACCGACATCGTCCTCCGCGTACCGGCCGACAAGCCCCGCGGGACCGTCGCCCTGCGCGGAGCCCGCATCCTCACGATGAGCGGTCGCGAGGTCATCGAGCGGGGCGACATCGTGGTGACCGACAACCGGATCGTCGCGGTGGGGACGAGCGGTAGCGTGGACATCCCCACGGGAGCCCGCACCGTCGATGTCTCCGGGAAGACGATTCTCCCAGGTTACGTCGACAGCCACGGACACGTCGGCGGCTTCGGGAGAGGCGAGGTCATGCGGGACCGGGACTGGAACTTCATGATCAATCTCGCCTACGGGGTCACGACGATTCGGGATCCCTCGACGGGCACGGACGTCTTCGGCTATTCCGACCTCCTGAGGGCCGGAGAGACGATCGGTTCGCGGCTGTACGCCACCGGTCCCGTGCTGAGCGGCGGCAACAACATCACCAGCCTCGACGCCGCGAGAGACGTGGTCACCCGCTACGCCGACTTCTACAACACCCGCTACATCAAGCAGTACGGGGCCGGTGAACGGCGCGTGCTCCAATGGCTCCTGCAGGCGGCGGCGGAGAAGGAAGTGACCGCCGTAACCGAGCCCTACTACGACGTCAAGAAGGATGTGAACGATGCGCTCGACGGGTACCCGGAGATGGGGCACGGCTGGCCCATCTACCCCGTCTACCGGGACTTGACCCAACTCCTGGTGCAGACGGGCCAGGTGCACACCGCCACCCTCACGACCACCTTCGGCGGACCCAAGGGACGCACCTGGTTCTTCACCCGCAGGGACTTCCACGACGACCCCAAGCTCCGCCGCTTCATGCCGCACGCCGATGTCGACCGGGCGGCGCTCCGCCAATCGAACTGGTACGCCGACGAGCAGTACATCTTCGTCCAGCACGCGGAGGGGATCCGCGACATGATCGAGGCAGGGGTGAAGGTCGCGATGGGCGGCCACGGGGACTTCGACGGGCCCGGATTCCACTGGGAACTGGAGATGCATGCGATGGGGGGCGTCCCCGAATGGGAGATCCTGAGGGCCGCGACGATCAACGGGGCCGAGGCGATCGGGTTCGGCCGGGACATCGGATCGATCGAAGTGGGGAAGCTGGCGGACCTTCAGGTGCTCGACCGGAATCCGCTCGACGACATCCTCAACACGCTCACCATCCGATATGTGATGAAGAACGGCCGGCTCTACGAGGGGGATACGTTGAAGGAGATCTGGCCGAGGGTTAGGGACGCGCCGGGGCTGTGGTGGTGGTAGGGGTTGAAATCCGCCTTGCTTCTGATTCGTAGCCCTGCATGAGAACCGCCGCCACTTTGCTTCTTGCCTTCGGCACGACGCAAGCCCCGGCGGTACAGCTTTCCGCCCAGCACACCGAGCAGGTGTCCGGCGAGGTGACCTGCGGTGAATGCGTCATCACCCTGGACACCGTCGTGACCATCGGCGGTCTCGACGGACCGGGCGTAGACCTCATCTCGGAGGTTTCGCGTGTCGCGGTGGACCAAAATGCTCGACTACGACTTCGAGGTTGTGCGAACCGACCGGTTCCCAGGACAAATCTGGTCCGCCATCGTCACGAGCGGCGATGACGTGGTGCTTACCGGCGATATCCGTACAAGAGAATCGGTCGGGCACTACCTTCACATCCTTCGATCCTCCGGCGAGATTCTGTCCTACGGCGAGGATGGCGGTGTGTATCCGTCACAGTCGACGAACCGGCCATTCTGGGGAGCCGACGTTGCGGGGAAGGACGACGACACCGTGTGGGTCATCCCGCCTGGCGCCAATCGGATTCTCCGTTGGGATCTGCGACCGGGCCCGCCCCAGGTCGGCAGGGTGTTGGAACGTCGCGTCGCTGCATTCGACGAAGACGCAATGCCGGGAATGTACCCGGGATCGTATGTCAATGGGGGCGTGCTGGACGACCGCGGACTCTGGATCATGTGGCATACCCCGGATCCCGAATGGACGGAGCGAGTCCCCGAATTCGAAACTGAAACAGAGCCGCCACAGCAAGCTCGACAAGGCGTCTCTGCGCTCCGCCAATCGAACTGGTACGCCGACGGGCAGTACATCTTCGTCCAGCACGCGGAGGGGATCCGCGACATGATCGAGGCAGGAGTGAAGGTCGCGATGGGCGGCCACGGCGACTTCGACGGGCCCGGCTTATGGTCTGCCAGTTGTGATCGCCCCAAGGCCATTTCCCCTGAACCGGATCTTCCAAGCGAGATCGCCAAGTTCATGGGAACCACCGAGGAACGTTCGACGCAGAAGCGGGGGCCCTTCGGCCGCCGCCCGCGACTGGGAGCCGGGGATGGTCAGTACCTGCTGGCGCTGACGCTACTTGGTGCGCTGATGCCCTCTGACTCCCTCGCCGGCCAGGAGCGCGAGTGTCCGGGAATCTGACGGCGGAATTCATCCGCTCCGACAGCACGGGCCTCAACCTGCTTCGTTCCGTGCAGTGACATCACATCACTGGAGCTATTGGTCGGCACCCGGGCGCTGGAAGGGTTTGTTGAAGGGCGTAGCGATCGGGGCGCCGCCAACAGCCGTGAACTCGTGGCCTTGCTCTGGGGATGGAGCGGGTGCCCGACTGACCGGCGCGAGGGGTGGGCCGACAACTTCGCCTCCTGCGCCGAATGGCTCGCCTGGCGCACCG
>JAPPGM010000157.1 GCA_028874995.1 Gemmatimonadota bacterium
AGATCATCGTGGACACCTACGGCGGCATGGGCCGGCACGGCGGCGGCGCCTTCTCCGGCAAGGACGCGACCAAGGTGGACCGTTCCGGCGCCTACGCGGCGCGCTGGGCCGCCAAGAACCTGGTGGCCGCCGGGGCCGCTTCCCGGTGCGAAGTGCGGCTCGCCTACGCGATCGGAAGACCCGACCCCGTTCAGATCTGGGTGGACTCGTTCGAAACCGGGGTCGTGCCCGATCGGGCTCTCTCCCGCGCCGTGGAGCGCGTCTTCGACTTTACGCCCCGGGGCATCATCGATGCGCTGGGACTCGCCGATCCGGTCTTCCTTCCCACCGCCGCCTATGGACACTTCGGGCGCACACCCCGTACGGTGATAGCGAACGAGCGCCGGGTGCGGCTCTTCGGATGGGAGCGAACGGATCGGCTGGATGATCTGAAAACGGCGTTGCAACTGTGAGGACAGCTACCGGAAGCGAGGTGCACAGGTGATCGAGGTCGCCGTCAAGAGCCTCGCGTTCGATCGCACGTCGAACACGCCGGTCGTGATCCTCAAGGAGGTGGGTAAGGAGCGGATCCTGCCCATCTGGATCGGTCCCGGCGAGGCGAGCGCGATCGCCATGCACCTGGGTGGCGTCGCCTTCCAGCGCCCCCTCACGCACGATCTCCTGGTATCGGTGATGGGTGGCATGGGCGGCAAGCTGAAGCGCGTCCTGATCACCCGGGTGGAGAACAGCACCTACTTCGCCGAACTCATCATCGACCGGAACGGCGAAGTCATCTCCGTCGACGCACGGCCCTCCGACTCGATCGCGATCGCGCTGCGCATGAAGGCGCGCATCTTCGCCGACGACTCCCTGCTCGAGCAGGGTACGCTGGTGGTGGAAATGGCCGACGCCGACGAGGATGGGGAGAGCGAGCAGGGTGAGGACCCGATGAGCGGCGAGGCACTGGAGGAACATCTGCGCAGGCTGCGTCCCGAAGACCTCGGCCGGTTCGACCGCTGACGGGGCGCCCGCGGATGCCGTGTCGTCCGCCGGCGAGAGCCCGCTACGTCGTGGCGAGGGGGTGGGCCGAACGTGGGAGGACCGCGCTGATCTGCAGTGTGGGAGCAATCCTGGCGGCTTCATTCATCGTACAGCGAACCGGTGCGGGCCAGGAGATCCCGATTGGCCGCAACGCCGCCATCGCCGCGCAGGAACCTGGCGGTGTCGTCGTGTCCGGCCAGGTCCTGATTGGCGATCTCCCGGCTGACAGCGGCACCGTGGTGCTGCACCGCGTGGCGGCGGAGTCCGCCGGAGTGATCGACAGCGTCAGGGTCGGCGCGGGAGGGGCCTTCGAGATACGCTTGCCCGAAGTGTCCGGCGACGGAATGGACGACGTCTTCGTGGCGACGATCCGCTACCAGGACGTGCTCTACGTGGGGGACGCGATCACCGCGCAACCGGATGCGGGTCTCTACCTGATACAGGCGTATCCGGCGGTTGCGGCCGGACGCGACGGGCGTGCCCGCGTACGGATCCGCAATCTCTTCGTCGAACCGCTGGATCAGGGGGCCGGCTGGGCCATCTCGGACTACTTCGAACTTGGCAACGACGTGCGGGCGACCCTGATCGCCAGCGAGCTGGGACCCTCGTGGTCCCATGCGCTGCCCCCCGAAGCGGCCGATTTCCGGGTCGGTCAGAGCGACCTTTCGGTCGATATGGCGAGCTTCCGCGAGGGACGCGTGCGCGTCTCGGCGCCGATGCTGCCCGGCGTACACCTCTATCTGTTTCGTTACACGATCTCGACGGACCGGTTCAGCGTCCCCATGGAGGGGACCACGGGCTCGATGGAGTTGCTCATCCGCGAACCGGCGGGCGAGCTGTCGGTGAGCGGACTCGCCAACGTGCCGGAGGTGGAGATCGAGGGGGTCCGGTACCGTCGTTTCGCCGGACGCGACATGGCGCCGTCGGTGGTCACAGTCGCTCGCGGGGGGACCGGAGGGACTTTGAATTCGGTACCTCTCGCCGCGGTGATACTCACCCTTGCCCTGGCGGGAGCCGGGGCGTTCGTGGCGGCGCGCTCCCGCACGCCGCGCGCACGGAGCGCGGCCGGGCGAACAAGGCGGCAAGTGCTCGTTGCTATCGCCAGGCTCGACGAGGAGCAGGGAGCCGGCCTGCTCCGGAAGGAGGACTACGTGCGGCGCCGGGCGCGCCTTGTGGAAGAGCTGGAGGCATGACCGCCACCCCGCTCTCCGCGCGGCTGCCGGTGCCGCAACCCCCCGCCGGCCTCACCGCACCGGCTGGTTGGGCGACCGGAGCCCGTCGATGCCCACCGTGACCACATCGGCAATCCTGCTACGGGCACATCCGTACTCCGAGAGCAGCCGCGTCCTGCGGTTCTATACGCGAGAGCTGGGGTTGGTGGCGGTGATGGCGCGGGGTGTCCGGAAGGGCGCCTCGAAGGGCGGCGGATCACCGGGGACCTTCGGGGAGGGGATTGCCGTGATCGTCGTGCGCGAGAGCAGGGAACTCCAGTCCCTCCGGGAGTTCACGCCGCTCAAGACGCGTTTCGGCCTGGCCGGAGATGTCCGGCGCCTGGCCGGTGCGTCGATCGCGGCCGAGCTCGTCCTTGGACATGCCGGCCAGGATCCCCACGCCGAACTCTTCGACGCTCTGTCGAACGGTCTTGACCGACTCGAGGCGGCGCCGCCGGCAACCACACATGGCGAAGTCCTGGCTCTGGGGTGGAAGATGGTGCGGGTCCTCGGTTTCGAACCCGAGTTGGCTGTGTGCACGGCATGCGGCCGGGCGCTCGAGGAGGGAGACATGGGACGATTCGATCTGGCCGCGGGTGGCGTGCGTGGTCCCGAATGTCCGCCGCCGCGGGGTTCCAGGAGGATCGGTCCGGTTGCGCGGGCCCAGCTCGACAGCCTGCTCGAGGGCACGGTCCCTCCGGATCTTCGCGGCACGCGTGCCCACCTGTCGCTGCTGGACGACTTCACCACCTTTCACATGCTGGGCGGCCGCCGGCCGGGCTCCTTCCGTTTCCTCGACCCACCCGCCCCGACCTCTACGCCATGACACGCCCCCGGACTGGCCTCATCCTCGGCACGGCGGGCCACATCGACCACGGAAAGACCTCGCTGGTGGAGGCTCTGACCGGTGTGGACACCGATCGCCTGGCGGAGGAGAAACGGCGAGGCATCACCATCGAGTTGGGCTTCGCCCGGTACGCTCCCACCGACGCCTGCTCGTTCGGGATCGTGGATGTGCCCGGCCACGAAGGGTTCGTGCGAACCATGGTGGCCGGCGCCACGGGGATGGACATCGTGCTGCTGGTGGTGGCGGCCGATGAGGGGGTGATGCCACAGACGCGCGAGCACCTTGCCATCGTGAAGCTCCTGGGAGTCGAGGGACTCGTCGTGGCGGTCACCAAGGCCGACCTGGTCGACGCCGAATGGCTCGAGCTGGTCATCGAGGAGGTGCGGGAAACCCTCGATGACACGGATTACCGAAACGCGGAGATCGTCCCGACATCGGTGCGCACGGGGGCGGGCCTTCAGGAACTCTCCGAGGCCCTGATGCGCGCCGCGGCACTGGCCCGGGAGCGATCCGCGGACGATCTCGCACGCCTTCCCGTCGACCGGGTCTTCGCCATGGAGGGCGCGGGAACGGTCGTGACCGGTACGCTCTGGTCGGGAAGCGTGACGCGGGGTTCCACCGTGCGGATCCTGCCCCGGGGGGAGGAGGCGCGCGTCCGTGCCGTCCAGGTGCACGGCGAGCAGGTGGAGGGCGCGAATGCGGGCGAACGGACCGCGCTGGCGCTCACGGGAGCGGCGGTGCGGCGCGGCCTGGTGACCCGCGGCGACGTTGTGGTCACGGACGCAAGCTGGTCGCCCTCCTGGATGCTGACCGTCAGGCTCCACGCCCTGGAGGGGAGCGGGTGGCGGGTCGAGCACGGGCAGAGAGTCCGGGTGCACCTCGGAACCGTCGAAGTCATGAGCCGCGTGGCCCTCTTCGGAACGGAGGAGGTGGCGCCGGGGGCGAGCGCACACGCCCAGCTGAGATTGGAGGCTCCCGTCGTCGCGTGCTGCGGAGACCGTTTCGTGATCCGCTCCTATTCCCCCATCACCACGATCGCGGGCGGTGTGGTCCTGGAACCCGTGCCACCCAAGCGGAAGCGATTGTCGGACCAGGAGCGTGGTGCCCTCGCCGGCCTCGCGCGCGGCGGGATGCGCGCCCTGTGTGGTGCGGTCGCGCTTGCGGGGTGGGAGGGACTGGAGGAGGCGATGTTGGGGGTGCGGGCGGGGTGGGGCGGGGGGAAGCCCGAGACTTTGGGGGAGGACCTGTGGCGCCTCGACACCGTACTCTTCGATGCCGGGATCGTTGCCCGTGGCGAGGGGGAGATCCTGCGGGCGGTTCGGCGTCACCACGACCTCCACTCATTGACCGCCGGGGCTCCGCTGGCCGTCCTGCGCGCCGCCCTCCCCTCGCACGCGCACCCCCGTCTGGCAGATGGACTCGTGGCCCGGCTGGCGCGTGCGGGACGCCTGGTCGTCGAGGGCAAGATCGCCCGTCTTCCGGAGTTCACGGCGGCACTCTCACCCGAGGAGAAGGAGCTGTCCGGGCGCCTTCTTCGAGCCCTCGCGGACACCGGCCTGCAGGGACCGGCCACGATCGAACTGGAAGCGATCGTTTCGGCTCACCCACGGACCGGCGCGGTGCTCGCCTTCCTGGCCGCGGAGGGACGGATTCTCCTCCTCGGCGACGCCTACTGGGTGATGACGGAGGAGCTGGACCGGGCGGCGAGCCGGGTCGTGGAGGAGTTGGGCGGTGAAGAAGGACTCGGCCCGGCCGATTTCCGCACGGTGCTCCCCGTCACCCGAAAACACCTGATCCCGATTCTCGCGTACCTCGACGCGAGGGGCGTGACGCAACGGCTGGCTTCGGGACGGCGTGTGTCCGAATCGCTGCCCTGAAACGGACGACGATGGGTCGCGCCGGGATCTTTCCTTGACCCAGGGCGTATCCATTAGGTAAGATGTATGCGGATGAAAGCAAGCTCACGGCTCGATTGAGGTCCATGCCCTGGAGGGCCAACGTAACAACGCTACTGAACCGAAAGCAGGATACATCGTGAGGCGCGCACTCTGCGTCATTCTTCTACTCTGTTCCGGTGGCTTCACCGCTCTAGCCGCCCAGGAGCGTCCTCCGCCCGTTGGCGAGAGGGAGCCCGACTTCAAGCTGGAACGGAATTACCCGAATCCCTTCAGTTCCTCGACAAAGATCCCCTTCGTGCTCGAGAAGGAACTCTTTGAGGACGGGGAGACGGTCACGGTATCACTGCGCGTCTACAACATCCTCCAGCAGTTCGTCGCCGCGCCCAAGGCGGTGCGGTACCCCGGTGGCGATGGACTGCCGCTGCTTCAACTCGAATACCGGACGCCCGGCCGCTATGAAGCCTCCTGGGACGGCAAGGACCGCAACGGCAAACCGGTCGCGTCAGGCGTCTACTTCGTTCAGATGCGGGTCGAAGGTCACGGCCAGGCGGCTCCGCTGAGGATGTTCGTAACCCGTTAGGGTCCGCGCGCCGCGGCGGTCCGGGAATCACACCCCCTTCGAGTCGAGCAGTTCGAAGAACTCGCCGGCCGAGGCCAGCGCGGCGAGCCTGCCCGGGACATCCGCTTCCTTCGCGAACTGCGCGACCTTGCCCAGCACCGGCAGGTACCGGCCCGAGACCTCCAGCGGCGGTGCCACGATGAGAAAGAAATGCCGCGCGGGACGGTTGTCGATCGAGCGGAAGTCCACACCCTCCGGATGCCGTCCGTACGCCATGTGAAGGCGCGTCACGACGAGTGAGCGGCAATGAGGGATGGCGATCCCCCGGCCGATGCCCGTCGATCCGAGGTTTTCGCGGCGGCGCAACGTCCGCGACAGGACGGTGCTGGAGCGGTCGTCAAGCTCCAGCAGCGCGATGAGCGCCTCCAGAACCTCGTTCCGCGAGTCTCCCGTCAGGTGGAGGTCGACTCGCCTCGGTGTGAAGAAATCGCGAAGGTGCATGCGACAGTAGCGGGTGCTTACCACTTGCAGGGGATGGGAGACCGACACGGCGGGCGCCGGAACATATTGGACGCGGGTGTGGAAGGCCAGACTGACTGCCGCGCCCTCCCCGCCCGGTTAGTTTGAGTAGATGAAGCCACTGCCCTTCAAGCTGCCGGGACGCCCCGTCACGCCTCTTTTTCTGGCTCCCCAGGCCGGAGTCTCCGAGTCTCCGTTCCGGAGGCTGTGCCGGAGCTTCGGCGCGGATGTCGTGCTCACGGAGTTCGTGAGCGCCGAGGGAATCGTGCGGGGAAGCGGGCGGACCGCCGACTACCTGCGCTTCGACGATGAGGAGCGACCGATCGGGATCCAGATCTTCGGGGCCGACCCGGGCACGATGGCCGAGGCGGCGGCGCTGGTGACCGAGGTCTACGAGCCGGACTTCGTCGACATCAACTTCGGGTGCCCGGTCAAGAAGGTCGTCAAGCGAAACGGGGGATCCGGGTGCCTCCGCGACCTCGGACTCGTGAGCCGGATCGTGCGTGCGGTCGTCGCCGCCACGCCGCTTCCCGTCACCGCCAAGATCCGGTCCGGCTTCGACGAGGCCGGCCGCGACCCGGTCGCGATCGGGAGGGCGTGCCGGGACGCCGGCGCCAGGATGGTGACGCTTCATCCCCGCACCCGTGCCGACATGTACTCCGGACGGGCCCGCTGGGACGAGATCGCGGCACTGGCCGGCGTGCTGGATGTCCCCGTCATCGGCAACGGGGACGTGCGCCGCGGCGAAGACGCCCACCGAATGAGGGAGCGGACCGGGTGCGACGGCATCATGATTGCGCGGGGAAGCCACGGCGCGCCCTGGCTCTTCCACCAGGCGCGCGCCGCCCTGGACGGATCACCCGTGCCGGGCGATCCCGACGTGCCCACCCGGTTCGAGATCTGCATCCGGCACGCCGAGAACGCGGTCGCCTTCGAACACGACGCGGACAAGGCGGTCCGCGAATTCCGCAAACACCTCGGCTGGTACACCAAGGGGCTGCCGGAGGGGCGGCGGCTCCGGCAGCGGCTTTTCCAGGTGCGCGACCTGCATGAAGTTCGCGAGGTACTGGGGCGGTATATGGACAGCACCGGAGACCACAGCACCGGAGACCAGGGGTGTTCGACACTTGCGGGTGGCTTTATCGTTACGGGTTCATGCGCGAACCCGGATTCGCTCCGGGGTGCGCCGGCGGGCCGCTGATTGACATTCATGGGGGCGACACGGCTTCGACGTGTTTGGGAAACTCGAAGCTGCGTGCCGAGGTCCGGGGACCTCGTTAATCCTCCCCGGAACACACACAACTGCCAACTCTGACTTGGCTCTGGCCGCTTAGACACAAGCGGCCCGTTTCCCGGCCAGCCCGCCCGAGGCGGGCCGCGGAGGCGTCGACAATTCGGGCTGGTTCTCCGGTTTGGGCTACCGAACGGGAGGACGAGACACCAGGTAGCTAGCCCGTTGCGGGCGGTTCGCCGGCCCGCACCGAAGGTGAATCCGAACGGCGATCTACGCACGTAGAAGCTTGGAAGGACTCATTCGCGGACGCGGGTTCGACTCCCGCCGCCTCCACTTCTCCGGTCATCGTCGAGACCAGGCGGCCCGCCTCGACAGAAGACCCGTGTCGGCCTCGAGCCGACAAGTCACCCAGGACTCCACCAACATGAAGCGAAAGCTGACATTCCTCGGCACCGTGCTGCCGATCATCCTTCTTGCCGACATCCTCACGAAGCGCTGGGCGGAGGATGCTCTGTTCAATGCGCCCAGGCCCGATTTCCTGGGCGGCTACGTGCCCCTCACGCTGGCCCACAACACGGGCGCCGCCTTCGGCATCTCGATCGGGGACGATCCGCGCTGGTTCTTCATTCCGGTGGCGCTCATTGCGCTGGGCCTCATGGTGGCGCTTCTGGTGCGGGCGCACGAGCGTGACAACCTGCGCATCACCGCTTTGGTTCTGGTGATTGCCGGGGCGCTGGGCAACCTGATCGACCGCGTGAGGTGGGACAAGGGGGTGGTCGACTTCATCGGGCCCATCGACCTCGGCTTCACGCACTGGCCGATCTTCAACGTCGCGGACATGGCGATCTCGTGCGGCGCGGTGCTGCTTGCCGTGTCGTTCTGGCAGGAAGAGCGAGCCCTCAAGCGGGCAAGGGGACAGGCCGAGCCCGACGGTGCTTCCGAGGCCATCACCGATCCGGAGCCCACCGAGAGTTGATGCGGTCGCGCGCGATGCGGTGACGCTGCATCCATCGTACCCGACCAGGAGCGGGTGATCGGGGCCGCCGGCCGGCCGCCGGCTGCTACTCCCGCCGCTCGAAGATGACATACTCGATGCGCCGTCGGCGGACCTTGACGACCCGGAAGCGTCCCGCCGGCGTGTCGACCGAGTCGCCGGCCTTGCCGAGTCCTTCGAGAGCTCCGAAGACGTAGCCGCCGATGGTGTCGAACTCCTCGCCGAGCGCGATGCTCAGCCGGTCTTCAACGTCCTTGACGGGGGTGCCTCCATGGATCACGGTCCGCCCGTCCTCGGTCTCCTGGAAGTCGCGGGGTTCGTCGGACTCGTGTTCGTCCTGAATCTCGCCGACGATCTCCTCGATCAGGTCCTCCAGGGTTACCAGACCGGCGGTGCCGCCGAACTCGTCCAGCACGATGACCATCGTGGTGCGCCGGGCGCGCATTTCCCGGATCAGTTCCTCCACGGGCTTGGAATCGGGGGCGAACCTGGCCGGTCGAGCTACTTCACGCACCTCTTCGGTTCCTTCACGGGCGGCGCGCCACAGGTCCCGCGCGAGCAGGATTCCCACGATTCGGTCCAGGTTGCCGTCGTAGACCGGGAGACGGAGCTTGCCCCGGTCCAGCATCACGTCCATGGCGTCCCGGACCGTGGCGTCCGACGGGACGGCCACCATGTCGATGCGCGGCGTCATCACTTCTCCGACCGTGATCTCGTCGAGCTGCATGACGTTGGACATCACCTGGAACTCCTCCTCGTCGATGGCGCCCTCCCGGCGTCCGAGTTCCGCCAGAGCCCCGATTTCGGCGCGGCTGATCGCGGCCCTGTGTGCACCGGGGGGCCTGATCCATCGGCTCAGGACGCCGAGGGGGACGAGTACCGGTTTCATCGCAAACACCATGAAACGCAACAGGTAGGCGGCCGGAGCGGCGAGCTGGTTGCAGAAGGTGGCGCCGACCGTCTTGGGAATGATTTCCGACAGCACCAGCACGGCGAAGGTGAGCACCGCCATGAAGACACCGACCCAGAGGTCGCCGTAGACGCGCCCGACGATCACGCCGCCCCACGACGCCCCCATTGTGTGTGCGATGGTGTTCAGAGTGAGAATCGCCGCGATGGGCTCGTCGATCTGCCGCTTCATCCGGTTCAGGATGTCGCCCGCGCGGTGCCCGCGGCTCTGTAGCAACGCGATGTAGGAGTGGGTGACGGACAGGAGCACGGCTTCGAGGATGGAGCACAGGAAGGAGCCCGCGAGGGCCACCCCAACAACAACAAGCAATTCGATCACCGGGAACCGCTCCGGTCGACCCGTATACGGTCATCGGCTGCCTGGGCACGGCCTCGCGCGCCGCCGTGCCACGGTGTCGAGATCTCCCGCCGGGCAACCCGCGCACACCGCCCCCCTGGAATTCGAACGGCTGTGCATCCGGGCTGGCCGTTTCGCACTACCTGTCCACTCTGTAAAGCATACATTACATTATGTCATGTCCGGTATACATTCGCCACTCCACGGCTCCGCTCTGCGTCGCCCCTCGGGCGAATAACGCCACCCCCTTCGTCGCGCGCTGTCGGCCCGGCAGAGTACCGGAAGCCCGAATCCCGGCAAGAAGTCACGTAAAGTCA
>JAPPGM010000147.1 GCA_028874995.1 Gemmatimonadota bacterium
TCCCTGCTGGGCGGACCGGAGGAGCTGGCCGAACCGGTTCTTGGCCTCCTTGGCGGTGATTTCTCGCATAGGGGCACAATAGCTATTATGGCCCTGATGATCAAGGTGGGCCTTGGTACAGTCGGCCTTCGTCAAAGTGTGGAAGAGAGGGCGTGGGGCGGGAGCGCCGGCGTGTCTCATCGCTCCCACTTTCGCCGGAAGCACCTGAAGCCGCTGCTGGAGGCCGGGCTGGTCCGCTTGACGAATCCCGGCAATCCGCGCGCGCCGAACCAGAGGTACGCGCTGACCGACGCGGGGGCTGGGGTGACGGGAAGTTGATGACTCGCTCCGGCCGCCGCTCCGGCTTGCCCGCGCGATGCGCCGCCTCCACGTTCACGCAATGAGGAAATTCAACACCGCGGGTCCGATCAGGCCCGCGCGCGACTACCACATCCCGCCGCTCGACCGCTTCGATCTGGCGGAAGTCCTCGAGCTCATCCGCGACGAGCGCTATTTCGTCCTGCACGCCCCACGCCAGACGGGAAAGACGTCGGCCCTGCTGGCGCTGCGCGGCCTGCTGAACGGCGGCACGGTCGGCGACTATCGCTGCGCGTACATCAACGTCGAGCCGGCGCAGACCGCGCGGGAGGACGTCGGGCGGGCGATGGGCGCGATCGCGTCCCAGATCGCCCGCGAGGCGAGATACACGCTGAACGACCACGCCACGGCGGAGTCGGCGGAGGAGCTTGACACCAACCGGCGTCCGGACGACGCGCTCGGGACCCTTCTGGAGACCTGGGCGCGGGCCGCCGATTCACCCCTGGTGCTGCTGATCGACGAGATCGACGCGATGGTGGGCGACTCGCTGGTGTCGGTGCTGCGGCAGTTGAGGACGGGCTACGTGCGACGTCCGGAGGGCTTCCCCCAGAGCGTCGTCCTGTGCGGCGTGCGCGACGTGCGCGACTACCGCATCCACGCGAGCTCGGAGAAGGAGGTCATCACGGGTGGCAGCGCCTTCAACATCAAGGCCAGATCGCTTCGGATGGGAGACTTCACGCGGTCGGAGGTGGAGACCCTGCTCGGCCAGCACACCGCCGAGACCGGCCAGGAGTTCGCGCCCGGGGCGCTGCGGGCCGTTTGGGAGCAGACCCGGGGGCAGCCGTGGCTGGTCAACGCGCTCGCGCTGGAGATGTGCTTCTCGTCGGGGATGCCGAAGGAGCCCGGCGAATCCTTGTCCGAGCGCGACGTCTTCGAGGCGCGCGAGGCGCTGATCCTGCGCCGCGAGACCCACCTGGACCAGCTCGCCGACAAGCTGCGCGAGCCGCGCGTGCGGCGAGTGATCGAGCCGCTGCTGAGCGGGGGGGACGGCCGGCACAGCGAGCGCGACTTCGAGTACGTGCGCGACCTGGGGCTGGTGGCTCCCGGCCGCACCCTGCGGGTGGCCAATCCCATCTACGGCGAGGTGCTGCCGCGGGAACTCACATGGGTGCTTCAACACGAGATCGAGCCGCAGGAGGTCGCGTGGTACGTTCGCCCCGACGGCGGTCTGGCCATGGACCGCCTGCTCGCCGCCTTCCAGGACTTCTTCAGGCAGAACTCCGAGCACTGGATCCGCCGGGCCCAATACACCGAGGCCGGTCCGCAGCTGGTGCTGCAGGCGTTCCTGCACCGGGTGGTGAACGCGACCGGCCGGATCGAGCGTGAGTACGCGCTGGGCGGCCGTCGCGTGGACCTGCTGGTGGTCTGGCCGCGGGAACGGGGGGCGGAGGACCGCATCGTGGTCGAGTGCAAGCTCGTCAAGGAGGGCCGCTCCCTGTCTCGCACGGTTGACGAGGGACTCGAACAGACCCGGCGCTACATGGACATCAGCGGCACGGACGAGGGCCATCTCGTGGTCTTCGACCTGCGCCCGGGCAGGAGCTGGGCGCAGAGGGTCTTCCGGGAGGAACGGGAGCGGGATGGCACGCGGATCACGGTGTGGGGGGCTTGAGGGGGGTGGCGAGCGGTGTGCTCGCGGCTCAGGACCTGGGGGGCGACGCTCGTCTCCCTTAGCCACTAAAGAGGGTGCGAAGCTCGCGGTCCCTCTTCGCTTCTTCCTCCTTGACTTCCCGCACCCGCGCCAGGAGCTCCTCGGCGGTGGAGCAGGTCAGGACGCAGATTCCGATGCGACCTGCGTTGCCGATGCCAACGATGGGCTCCGGCTCGTACGACATGCTCCTGGTCGCTTCCACGACATGGTCCGCCGTCTCAGGGCCGAATCGAGCCGCGGTGAGCGCGTGGATCGCACCCTGGCGGCCCGCCACGCGGCCCGCCTCGTATGCGCTCTCGCGGCCCTCGTCGAACCCAGACCGATGGCGGCTGCTAATGTCCCGGCCGACCTCCTCGGCGAATCCCGCTATGGTCACCACATGCTTCGAGTTCACGGCCGCTCCCCTTCCGTCAGTTCCTTCACCCGGGCCAGGAACTCCGTGGCGGTGCCGCACGTGAAGACGCGAGCCGCGAGGCGGGCGGTCCACGCGGGTTCCCGGATTCTCTCATAGAGCTCCGAAACCCGGTGCGCCGCCACCGGCCCGAATTTCACCCAGACCACCGAGTGGATGACCTCACTCTGCCCCTCCGCCATGCCGTCGTCGTACGCAGATTCGCCTCCTCGCACGTAGCCCGCGAAGTAGGTCACGGCCGTAAGCCTGGCGACGCGCTCGGCAACCAACTGCATCCGCCTCTCGTGGGGGACACCCGTAGACCGGAGGCCGCCTTCGTATCCCTCCAGCCATGCCCCGGGGGAAGACACCGGATCCGTTGTACGCGCACCGAACATCCACCCCTCCTGTCGATTCCCTGGTACTGCGCCGTTGCGGCCCCGGCAGGACGCGAAGCGCCCCAACGGAGCTGGTGTGCGAACGGAAGGTAGCGCGCCCGTAGCGGGCTGGCCATTCATAGTCCCGTGCCTCTGTTGGCGTGATCGCGCTCAGGTCAGTAGTGGTAGCGGGCGGCCAGGAAGTACACGCGGTCGTCGTCCACTTGGTGGACCAGCCGGTGTTCCTTATCGATGCGGCGCGACCACGTGCCGACCAGACGGTGGCGGAGGGGTTCGGGCTTGCCCGGGCCGTAGAATGGATCCCGAAGCACGGCGTCGACCAGTCTGAGAACCTTCAGCGCCGTCCTCGGGTTGGTGCTCACCCGGAATTCGAGGTCTTCCCGGAAGGCGGGGTCGAATACGGCGTCTCTGCGCTGGCCATCCTTCATTCCGTCGGAAGTCCGACCCACTCGCGCAGCTCGTCAATGTCCATCACCTGTCCCTCCCCGGCGTCCGCTCTGGCCTTCGCCTCCAGCAGTCTCGCGGCGTTCCTGGGCGACCGCAGCAGGTAGTCGGTCTCCATCAGCGAGCTGAGATCCTCGGCCGAGATGAGCGCGACGGACTCCTTGCCTCGCCGCCGAATCCAGACGGGCTCGTGGGTGTCGGTCACCTGGTCCATGAGCGCGGCGAGGTTCCTGCGCGCGCCGCTATAGGTGGTTTCGCGTATCATGTCGTCGTTCCGCAGTTCCGGGAATTCGGGTCGTGATCGGTGTGGTTCGGTACACATATGTTGTACGCTTGGAAGCGTGTCGGCAAGTTCCCGCGGGGACCAACGGCTTCATCGATAGGACCAATGGGTACGATCTGGCGGGCAATCGGCTGCGGTGGCACCCTGGTATCCGACGACCGGCTACCCGACCGGTGGCATTTCTCGGCGCGCGAGGGCAATACTTGTGAATGTCCGCCTGCTTAGTGCGACACCCAGGTATCCTCGAGGCTAGCGTGCGAGCCGGGTGCCCGATAGCGTCGAATGCGGGAACGGGGTGTCGTGCTCCTCCACGGTTCCCCGCCGAGGCTGCTCTGGAGCGCGATTCCCACCCAACCTGGCCATGTAGTCGGCAACCCGAATCGCGAGGAGGTCAGTTGTGGATCTGCAATGCACGGCGGTGTTCCGGAGAGTGCCGGAAGGCTACATCGCCTTCATCGAGGAGTTTACCGGTGCCAACACCCAGGGCGCTTCCCTCGAAGAAGCACGAACGAACCTTCGCGAGGCCGTCGCCTTGGTGATAGAAGCCAACCGGGAGTTGGCCCGCGAGGACGCCGACGGCGAAACGGTTATTAGAGAACCCATCACCGTCACGGCGTGAAGCGCCGGGACTTGCTGCGCCACTTGGCACAGCATGGGTGCGCCTTCTTGCGTGAGGGCGCGAACCACACCCTCTACGATCCCGCGGATCCTCAAGGTCGAGGTACGCGGCGTTCCGTTGCCGGACAAACTCGATGGCGAGCGTCTTCTTGCCGACTTGGCGAGGTCCGTCAGCCGCAATCGATGTAAGGTAGAGTATACTATATGTAAACTCCACTTTACGTTGATCCAGAGCGAGGATGCGCTCCGCCATCCCTTCTTCGGCAGCTGACGACTCGTGGGCAGGGTCCGACCGTTTGCCGTCGCTGCGCGAATGACCGGTTGCTGTTCACGCGTCGGTCGCGCCGAACTCCACTCACACCGTCGCGAAGCGCTCGACCGCGATCTCCCCGGCACGGGTGCGGGCCTGCCAGAGATCGTACGCCATCTGCATCCCCAGCCACGTCTCGGGCGTCGAGCCGAAGGCCTTCGACAGCCGGATCGCCATCTCCACCGAGACTCCAGTACGCCCGTTCAGCAATTCCGAGAGCGCCTGCCGCGTGACACCCAGCCCCTCGGCAGCCCGGGTCACTGTGAGGTCCAGCGGTTCCAGGCACTGCCGCCTGATGATGCCGCCCGGATGCGGCGGGTCGTGCATGGCCATGATCGGTCCTCTCCCTCAGTGATAGTCCACGTAGTCCACGTCAACCGCCTCGCCGTCCTCGAACCGGAAGGTCACGCGCCAGTTGCCGGACACCGACACCGCGTAGTGCCCCTTCATCCGTCCTTTCAGGGCGTGCAGCCGAAACCCCGGCAGATCCATGCCCGCCGGTCCCGAACTGAAATCCAACGCGGCCAGTATGTCCCGCAGCTTGCCCAGATGCTCCGGCGCGACCCGCCGTGCCGTCCTGCCCTCGTAGAGCGCCTTCAGGCCCCGGTGACGGAACGATGCGATCATGGTCCAAGCTAAGACCGTCGCCCGTCAATTGACAATTGGCGAATCCGAGTTCGCCGTGGAGCGCACAGCGCGCGCTCTTTCCCCAGAGGTACGCATACCCTACTCGGAAGTGAACCCTGAAGCCCCCCCTTCCGAGCCCCTTCCGAGTAGCTCGCGCCCAACCCGTTTGCGATTGCCCACCCCACCATCGCCGCGCACTTTGGGACCGTCCGATTCCCGACCATCCCCCCAACCCCCTCCCACCCGCGCCAACCCCCTTGACGACCACCGAACAACCCCCCCAGCCAGGTAACCGCCGTGTCCCCTGGTACCTCGGCGCCGTGCTCTTCGCGTCCACGAGCGTGATCGTGGGCATCATCTGGGACATCTCGTGGCACCGGACGATCGGACGGGACTCGTTCTGGACCCCGGCCCATCTGGCGATCTACGCGGGCGGACTGGCGGCGGGGCTGTCCTGTGGATGGCTGGCCCTGAAGACGACCTTCTCGGGCACCGGCTCCGAAACCGGACGTTCGGTGCGGATGTGGGGCTTTCGTGCGCCGCTCGGCGCGTGGGTGGCGATCTGGGGCGCGATCGCCATGCTCACATCCGCGCCCTTCGACGACTGGTGGCACAACGCCTACGGCCTCGATGTCGAGATCCTGAGTCCGCCCCACGTGGTTCTGGCCCTCGGCATCTGCGCGATCCAGTTCGGTGCCCTGCTCATGGCGCTGTCATGGCAGAATCGCGCGTCCCGGCGCACGCGGCGCGGGCTGGCCCTCGCCTACGCCTACAGCGCCGGCCTGCTCCTGCTGACCCTCGCGGTGCTCATCACGGAGTACTCGATGCCCAACGACTGGCGCGGGCCCGCGTTCCACCTCATCTCGGCCGGTGTGTTCCCCGTGGTGCTGTTCTCCGTGGGGCGGGCCGCGCGCCTCCGTTGGCCCGCCACTTGGACGACGCTGGTCTACATGGGGGTTACGCTGGTCATGATGTGGGTTCTGCCGCTCTTTCCCGCGGAGCCGCTGCTGGCGCCGATCCTGCGCCCCGTGGACTCGATGGTGCCGCCGGAGTTCCCGCTGTTGCTCGTCGCCCCCGCGGTCGCGCTCGACCTGCTCCTGCGAAGGGCCGCACAACCCGGCCGGGCGCCGGACCGGGTCTCGGTGGACTGGGGGGTCGCCGCGCTCGGCGCCGTGCTCTTCGTCGGCATCTTCGGAGTCGTCCACTGGCAATTCGGCGAGTTCATGCTCTCCGAGGCGGCGCGGAACCACTTCTTCCAGGGTGACACGTGGGGATACTTCAACGCCCCCGGCCCCTGGCAGTACGAGTTCTGGCAGGAGGACCGGTTCGCGCGAGGGGGTCTCCCGACGGGCGAATTCCTGTCGCGGGCGTGGTGGGCGCTGCCGATCGGGTTCCTGTCGGCGCGCGTGGGCCTGTGGGTGGGCAACTGGATGCTGGCGGTCCGCAGATGAGACGCGCGGCGATGGTGGTCGCGGGCCTCTATCTGGCGACCGCGGGACACGTCGGCAGCAAGAACGTCTTCTTCGCGGGCGACGCCGGCCCCTACCCGGTGTCCGTCGTGGTTCGTCCTCCCGACGTGGTGCCCGGGCTGGCGGAGATCTCGGTGCGGGTTCCGGGCGGTGCCGGCGACGTGGAGCGGGTCACCGTGCGCCCCGTGCGTTGGGATGCCGCGCCCGGGGGAGGGGCGCCCCCGCCCGACATGGCCCAGCCCGTGCCGGGCGATCCCGAGCTCCACGCCGCCGAGGTCTGGCTGATGACCGTGGGCGCGTACCGGATCGAGGTGACGGTTTCGGGTTCCCGCGGGACCGGGACCGCCTCCGTTCCCGTGACCTCGGTCATGCTGGCCGTGCGCGACCTGCCGCCCGCGCTGGGCGCGGCGCTCCTCCTGCTCGCGGCGCTCCTCGTCGCCGGGGCGGTGTCCATCGCGGGCGCGGCGGTTCGCGAGAGCCGGCTGGGGCCCGGACAAGCGGTCCGGGGGACGCATCGCCGCCGGGGCTGGATCGCGATGGCGGGCGCGGCGGTCCTGTTGATGGCGGCGGCCTGGTTCGGGAACGCCTGGTGGGATGCGGTCGACCGCGACGTGCGCGGTGGCATCTTCAGGCGGCTCGCCGTCGACGCCGCGGTGACTCGTGGCGCGGACGGGTCCGTGCTCGCGATCCGGATCACGGACCCGTCCTGGCTCGGCCGGAACTGGAGTCCCCTGGTGCCGGATCACGGCAAGCTCATGCATATGTTCGTGATCGGCGCGCCCGGCATGGAGGCATTCGCGCACCTCCACCCGGTCCCGGTGGACAGGGCCACATTCCGGGCGCGGTGGCCGGATCTCCCGTCGGGCGAGTACCGCATCTACGGCGACATCGTGCACGAGTCCGGTTTCGCCCAGACGCTGGTGGACACGGTGTGGGTGGATGCGGCGGCGCGCGGCGATGCGGGAGCGGACCCGGCCCCGCAGCCCGACGCCGACGACTCCCGGTGGCGGGGGACGCCCGCATTGGTCTCCGGCCCGGGCGCGTCCACGAACCTCTCGGACGGATCGGTCATGGAGTGGCTCGCAGCGCCGGAGCTGCGCGTCGACGAGGAGGTCGTGCTCTCGTTCGCGGTGCGCGACCCGGCGGGGAACCCCGCCGTGCTCGAGCCCTACATGGGGATGACCGGCCACGCCGCCCTCACCCGGGACGACGGCTCGGTGTTCGTGCACCTCCACCCTGCCGGCACGATCTCGATGGGCTCGCTGGCGGTCCTCGCGCCCCGGACGCGGCCGGCGACCGAAAGCGGGGCCGCGGACGCCGTCGAGAGTGCCGGCGGGATCCGCGAAGTCCCCGCGGGTCCCCACGGTCGCACGGACGACTCCGCTGGCGTCGCGGACGTCGGGTTCCCGTTCGCGTTCCCTCAACCGGGCGTCTACACCATCTGGGTGCAGGTGAAGCGAGCTGGAAACGTGCTTACGGGCGCGTTCCGGGCGCGGGTGGGCGAGTAGGGTCCGACGGGACTACCGTGGAGATCGAAGCGAACAACCGGAAGGCGATGTTCATAAGCGTTCAGCGAGCAGGGAACTGAGACGAAGATCTTGCGGGAGGGAGATCGCGGGTACGCTCTGGCACCGGAAGGCGGGCCGGTCGAGATCGTTTACGAGTACCGAACAGTCACGCTCGAGAAGTCGAAGGCGACGGTCAGCAACGTCCTCGTCGGCGTGGATACCGAAACCGGAGAAGTTCTGACGGTGCCGGCCCAATCGACGCCGAAGCTGAAAGCAGCGAGGGAAGCGAAGAAAGAGGAGGAGCCGCTTGGCGACAGGTAGGCGCAGGAAGGACCTGCGCTTGAGGATGCAGCCGGAGCCCGTTCGCCCATAGGGTATGACTTCTGAGGAGTGCATTCAACTGATGTCATTTCGTCGTGTCATGCTTTCAGGGAGCGAGGGGTTGTGGGTGTGTGGGGCTGGCGAATGGGTGGGGAATAAGCCCGAATTAGCCCCAATTGGCCCCAATTGGCCCCAATTGGCCCGAATGGGCCGAAGAACTGGGCCGGCATGGGCCCGATAGAGCCCGAATGGCCGGCATACCGGCCGAGCCTGGAGGTCCAAAGGCGCTCTCACCCCACCTCGGTCGACTGCGCGATCAGCGCTCGATCGTGTAGACCTCGATCAGAGTCTCTTCATGGGCGGGAGAGAATCGCCCAATCCCACCACCAGGCTTGGTTCCGCGGCGATCCGAAACGACTCGTCACCCAGCCACGCGCAGAACAGGTCCACGGCCGCCGCGTGACCCGTGCCCCCCGGGTTCGATGGTTCGTCCAGGCAGGCAGCGCAGAGCGCTAGGCAGGAAACGGCGAGCAGCGACCTCGGCCGCGGCCCGCTATCCGTTTTCATCGCCCGCCAGCATGCCCGCGCAGGGCTCGCCGCTGACCATGCGGACGGGGTGGAGTGCGGCTTTGACGGCGCTGTTCGAGAAGAACGTCGGCTTTCCGTCCGGGGCGGTGCCGCGGTCGTTGTGGAATGTCAGGATGCTGTCGCCGCGAACGCCTATCATGCGGATATGCATGTCGGCGTCGGCGTCGAGGATGTTGTCGCGGGTGCCGGGATTCTTGCGAACGAGCGTGTAGCAGCCGGTGTCCAGGTCGATGATCGCGCCCGCGATGTCTCGGTGTGATGTCGACAGCACGAGATTGCCGCGTTCGTCGAACGACGGTCTGAGCCGCGCGTTCCATGGCCGACAGGGCAGCGTGACCGTTCGGCCGGCGAACGTTCTTGTCGTCTTGCAGTCCGCGTCGACGTAGTCGTTTGGGACGGTCACGCGGTCTGTTGCGCCGTTGCGATAGTAGATGAATACCGAGTCGGGCTGTCCCTGGCTCATCATTGTGTTTTCGCCCTGGTATCGCAGGTATCCCTTTACGAGGATGGCCATGGCGTCCGTGCACGCCAGGCGTGCCAACGTCATTTCTCCGGTGGCTTCGTGCAGCAGCGCGCCAGCCTCTCCGACTGATCGCCCCGGCTTGTCGATCACCCGGGTGGTATCCGCAATCGCGCGCGGGCCTATGGTTTCCAATTCGTGGCGAAGCACACCGCCGGTCGTGGGGACGGCCGGCTTGCCGCCGATGTCGCAGATGGCCCATGAGGGCGGTGCCCGTGGCGTCCAGGTTCTGATGGGCTGGTAGTTCGGGTCGTATGTGATGACCCTGCGGTCGCCCGAGATGTGCAGGCCGCCGTCGTCGGCGAGAGCCATTCTGCGCCACTTATCCTTGATCTCGAACGGGCCTTCGCCCCTGGGTATCCGGATCGTGGTGATGTGCGCACCCGTCTCGAGCGAGAAGACCATGATTCCGTCGGGCTCCTCCCGGTCGCGCACGTAGAGGCGTCCACGGTCCCAGTCCGGGATTACGTCGTCGGAGTTCATGGCGCGCCACTCGTGATCGACGATTGTGCGCCCGGTCGAGTAGTCGATCTCAACGACATGCTGGGCGCGTGCGGGCGCCGGAATGGCCAGTGCGATCAGTAGAAGGGCTGGTCTGGTCATGGTGGTCTCTTCACCTGTCGTGGTGGGTGGTGAGCACGAGGATCGTCGGTTCGATCCCGATCGGCTCCACGTTCGGTCACCTGCCCGATCACCGCTCGATCGGGTAGACCTCGATCAGGTTTTCGTCATGGGCGCCCTTTGCCTGGACGAGTACCCGGTCCTCCGAAATGTCCAGAACGTTCAGGCGCACGGGCATCGTGATCCGCTTTTTCCGTTCCCACGCTTCGCTGAAACCGACCCAGACCACCTGGTCCTGAAGCGGGTTAGGGTACTCCCGGATCCACAGAAGGCCGTCGGCGCCGCCCATCATGGCGGAAAACGCGGGAAGGGTGGGGCGGGCCGGCAGGTCCTCGAGCAGGCGCTCCGATCTGAACTCGTTCGCCCGCAGGGTATCGCTGACGAAGCGCACCCAGTCTGCCTCAGCGCTCTCTCGGGGCTGCTCGAATGAGACGACTTCCACGGGGGTCCCGGCCTCGTCGTAGCGCGTGATCGTGATCGAGTCGGTATCCGCCAGGTAGGCGTAGCGATCGGTGACCGCAGACACGGCAGTCCGTCCGAAGATCACGGGTTCCCAGCTACTAGCTGAGTTGCCGGCGTCGTTAACCTCCCTCAACGCCCACTGCTCCTCACCGGGACGGGTGCCCTCGAAGACGATCTCCCCGTCAGAAAGACGAACGATCCTATATGTCACCGGCCGCCGGATCTCCATCGGCCCGGCGGGCAAGCGATTATCCCACCATCCCATCTCCGAGATTTCGAGCAGCACGCTGTTTCCGAAGGCCCCAACGATCCTGCTCATTTGAGCACCGATCGGTCCGAGTTTCGTATCCCCGATGTACCTCCCGGACGCGTCGAGCCGGGTTGCTCGCATGAGGAATGATGCGTCCGAGGTGACCAGTCCGTCCGCGTGGCGAGCGATCGCGGCCAGATTCATGTAGTCGCCGGGACCTTCTCCCTTCCTGCCGTGCCGGGAAAGCAGCCGGCCCGCAGCATCCAGGATCAGGACTTCGTACGACATGACATCCGCGATAGCGATGCCGTCGCCGAAGAAGACCGCTCCGGAGACCCTGCCCAGCGGGAGAGACTCGTCCGATCCCACCACCAGGCTTGGTCCCGCGGCGATCCGGAAAGACTCGTCCCCAGGCCACGCGGAGAACAGGTCCACAGCTGCCGGGCGACCCGTGGCCCCCGGGTCCGATGGCTCGTCCAGGCAGGCGGCGTAGAGCACCAGACATGAAACGGCGAGCAGCGGCTTCAGCGGCGTGACCTGCAGTGCGTCTCTGAGTCTCATGTCTTTCACCGGCTTTCGTCCCGCTGCTTCGTCCCTAAAGCAGTGACCCGCGCGGAAAACAACTATAAAGATAGGAACTGGGAACCCTCGCGCAACACGGAGAGGGAGATTGTCTGGAGCAATCAGGAGTCTCCCCGAGTTGCCTGGTCTGCCCCATTGGGTTACCATGCTCCATGCAGACCGTTGCCGAGACACCAACTTTCTCCCGCCAAGCCGACAAGCTGCTCAGCGAGAAAGAAAGGCGCGAACTGATCGACTACTTGGCCGAACATCCCTTGGAGGGCGACGAGATACCGGGGACGGGAGGGGTCCGAAAAATGAGATTCGGAGCCTCCGGGCGTGGTAAGCGGAGTGGCGTCCGGGTGATCTACTTCTTTGGAGGCGAAGGAATACCGATCTACGCGCTTCTCGCCTATTCGAAGGCCGACAGGACCGACCTGAGCCCCGGCGAACGGCGAGTGGTCGCGAAGCTCGTAGACACGATCAAACGTCAAGAAAGGCAGAGGAAATGAGCACGTTCGGAGAAGACCTGATCCAGTCCCTGAACGAAGCCTTGGCCCATGCGAAGGGCGAGGGTCCCGCCATCGTTCACGCCCCGATCTCCCCCCGCGAGGTTCGGATGCAGGCGGAACTGACTCAGGCTCAAATGGCGACACTGATGGGTATGAGTCTGTCCGGCTACCGAAAGTGGGAGCAGGGGAGGCGGCGTGTTAGCGGCCCGGCCGCGACGCTCCTGCGCATCATCAAGCACGATCCCAACGCGGTCCGGCAGGCACTCCTGGCAGCGCCGTAACGGTTCGGGACCGGCTAATCCCCCGCCTGCGCATCATCACTCGGGTCAGGCCGCACGATGATCCGCACAGGGTCGGAGGGTGCGGCGCCGGCGAAGTACCCGTAGGCGCCTTCCAGTCCGAAGGAGGGCCAGGGTTGCCGCAAGGGGTATCTGCCCGACGCCTCGACGAAATCGGCGTAGTTCCGTCCCAGTCCGAGCACTGCAACGGAAAGATGCACGGGTCGGCCCAGATAGATCCTCTTGTAGAGCGACGGGCTGGCGCGACTGAGAATGAGATCGGCCCGGCCTGCTTCCAGACCGAGTACCAACGGTTCGCAAGAGATGGGACCTATGGGTTTCCGGGAACCGTCGGACTGAATCTCAAACGCATCGATCACCTCCGAGTGCAGCATCGCGACATCGGAAGGGACTTCGAAGTGGATTGGCACGGTGAGGTAGTCCCCCTCACTTTGTGGCGGTAGCCGATGTCCGTCGGCCGGCTCGGTAATCACGGGTGCGGAAGGCACAACAGTGGCGCCGGTGAAGGAACCTGCCGGACCGGTCCCCGCGATGCTGTACCGGGTGCGCTCGCGGATTGGTTCCGGGAGCCGTGCGCGGAGGCACACCAAAGTGCCGGGCCAGGCTGTCAAGTCGGTTATCCCGCAATCGGCCAAGTCCGTCTCTTCGGAGAACGCAGTCACCCAGCCGGGTCCCATCAGGCGTACGTTGACCTCCGGAGGCGAGCCGGATCGGGAACGGTGCGGATGCGCGGCCAACATGTGTACGTCGCTCTGCCCGGCCACCAGCATTGCTGTCACCACCAGCGCGTCCGATTCCGGAGCGAGTGGGTCCGCTGAACGAATACAACCGGCGCACGCAATAGCCGCCAACACGGTGCATGGACGCAGCCCGGCAAGCGGTGTCAAAACCGGAACTCCACGCCAAAGAAGGGTAGCATCGGCATTTGAGGCAGGTACACCTGGTCGATGATGCCGGCGCGGTCGCTCACCACGTCACGATCAAGGTTGGGCTCCGCGACCGCCGCCACCACGTTCGGCAAGCTGAAGAGGTTGGCAATGCTCACGAAGGGAGTGACCGAGCCGCCTCCGAACCAGGACACATCGCTGCTGTGTCGCCAGCCGACATCGAGCCGTACGTAGGGTGGGAGTCTCGCCGAATTATACTCCCCTCCGAAGGCCACCAAATCGCGGGACCCGGAGTTGTAGGTCACGTATGGTGCCACAGCCAGAATCGGGGTGGTCGGCTGTCCCGATCGCGCCGACACGCGACCGGACCATGAGGACCCACCCCCCTCGATCGCTACACCAAACTCGAATTCATGATCGCGGTGAAGGCGGGGCGTGAAGGTCTCGTCGCCCACCGTGCGCGAGACCCTGCTCCAGCGGTAGCTCCCGAGGGTCGCAACCGGTCCCCGGGCCCAGTTCCAGGAAGCCTCGATGCCCCGCGCCGCGCCGCCGGCCACCTTGCGCCGTCCCGGATCGCCCAGTGTTGTCGCCCCGAGCGGATTGGTTCCCAGCTCGGGTACGCGGAGGTTTTCCAGTTCTCGCAGGAATGCGTCCAGCCGCAGGCTGAGGAATCCGCGCTCCGCTTCCCACCCGACCGAGACTTCGGTGTTGCGCGGAACGGGGCCCTCGACGACCGGGGCCAGCAGGTCGTAGGCGAGGAAGCTTGCCCCGACCGACTCTTCATCTCGCATTGATGACAGTGATTGGTGCGATCGGGCCGCGAGGAGACGCGCCCGCCACCACGAGCCCGAGTAGCCGAGTTCGGCAAAGGGCGCCAAGGTGGTCGCCAGCCGCGTGAAATGGTCCAGCCGCAATCCCACACGCGAAGACCATCGTGGACCCATGCCGACATCCACGCTCGAATATGCCGCGAGTCGCCACTGGGCCGCCCGCACGTGCAGAGACGACAGTATGATCTGTTGCAGGTGCCTGTGCTCATCGTCCACCGCGAAGTTGTGGTCGGCGCTGAAACCGGTGGCCTGAACGCCGACCGTCGCGGTGGTATGGTCCGTGTAGCGGGTCACGCGCACGTCCGCCCGGTGTTCGCTCATGAACCCGTTGCCAAGGATCACCGTGTCTTCGGGCGGCTCATAGGCTCCTCCAGGGAGTCTGGCGACCAGCGTGCGGCCGCCGCCAAGCCCAAGGATGTTGCTGGAAAAGCGGCTGTGCCCGACCGTCGCGTCAACCAGGGTGGCCGGGCCGAGCCGTTGGCGGTAGTGGGCCGCTACGGCGGCGTTGCCCCAATCAAGTTTGGCGGTCTCCTTGAATTCTTCGTCAAGGTTGTCGAATGCCTCCGAGTTGATGTAGCCCGTGACCGAGAGGCGGCGAACACCCCCGAAGTCCTTCGTGAACTTCGCGTGCAGGTCGTCGAACGCGTACGGGATCACTGCCTCCGTCGCGCCGAACCCCCTGAGTCCCGAGAAGATGAGGTCGATGTAGGTTCGGCGGCCGTCGACGATGAAAGATGCGCTCTCACCGATCGGGCCCTCCACCGCGAGCCGCGATGAGGCGAGGCCCAACGAGCCCGTCACGCGCCGGCGGTCCCGGGCGCCGTCACGGGTCTGGATTTCGATCGCCCCCGACAACGATCCGAGAGGCTGTGCCCCGTCGCCGGAGCTGGTCAGGAGAGTCGCCCGTTCCACGGCCTCTGCGTTTACAGCCGAAAGGAAGCCCCCAAGGTGATGGGGACTGAACAAACGCACCCCGTCGAGCATGACGGGTGTCTCCGCGCTGGTACCGCCCCGGATGTAGGGAATCGAGATCCAATCCGACGGGGCCGAGGCGGACGGCGACATGGCGACCGCTCGCAGCGCGTCGGTCTCGAGAATCGCGGGTATCATCCGCATAAACGCTGTGTCGACGACGAAAGCGTCTCTCGACCGCGAGATCGGGTTTCCCACCTGCCCGCGAACGTTCACGACGATTGAGTCGATCGGGACCGGGTCGGGTCGCAACAACACTAGCAGTTCCCCGGGCGGGAGCTCGGAGTACGACCTGACCCACGTCGAATAGCCGGAGGCATCGACTTCCACTCGAACCGCTCCCGCCGGGGCGTTCGCCACGACGAATGCGCCGAAGCGGTCGGAATCGGCCGAGGCCGTCGGGCCGTCCGGGACCGAGACGGTGATGCGTGCGAACCCTACCGGCTCAAGACTGACACTGTCGCGCACGACGCCGGAGACGGGCGCCTGCTGAATGAGGGCAAGCAACAGCGCCGTAGTCATGAGCCCAAGGTGGTATCGTGTTCGGCTCGGACCTGCGGAGAGCGCGGCCGATCATGTGGTTGGCCACCGCTCCGACTGGATTGGGGGTACTTTTCCAACGCTCTCGACCCGTCTGAGGGGGTAGACGGGGGTTGCCAGCTGAGGGCCGAATCCTTCCCTGTCAACCCCTTAGCGAGAAAATACCTTCGCGAGAAAATACGCCATTAGCCGACGGAGTATTACGCGAAACCTGAAGAACACCTCCGCAGAGCCCCCATTTGCCCCATCACGTAGGTCTGCACCGCCTTTAGGGGCGTCGATGCCATCGTGAACGGTTGATGCTACCCCGCCCCCCTCCTCCTCTCCAGCTCCGTCCTCACCTCCAGCGCACTCCCCTCCGTAATCGGATACATATACACCGCAAAGATCGCGATCCCCGACGCCACGAGCGGCACGAACGCATCATAGAACCGCAGCCAGAAGATCGTCCCCTCGGGCTGGTTCGCCCCCAGCGCCGGATCCAGCCCGGTCGAGTACAGCAGGAACCCGCCGAGCAGGATCGCGAGACTCTGGCCGACCTTCACCACCCACCAGAAGACCGATCCGAACATTCCCTCGCGCCGCTCTCCGGTGCTGAGCTCGTCCAGGTCCACCACGTCCGCGATCATCGACCCCATCAGGGTAAACAGCCCACCCAGACCGAAGGCCAGGAACGGGGCGGGGAGCAGCGCCAGCATGGGATAGTCCGGCGTATAGCAGAACCACTTCAGCGCATAGCCGAACATCGAGATGCCGGTCGACACGAAGAAGGCGTTCTTCTTCCCGATCTTCGTCCCGAGCCAGGTCACCATGACGATCACCAGGAAGCCGGCGACGATCCCCAGTGTGCCGACCAGTCCCGCCAGCCCCGCCCCCTCCCCGATATTCCCCCCGGAGATGTAGAAGGCGAAGACCCAGAACTGGAACTGGGAGATCATGATGAAGCTGTTGAAGATCAGGAAGGTCGCGATGCAGAGCATCAGGAACGGACCGGGTCTTCACCGTCTGCCACAGGCCCCGCAGGAACTCCATCACGCTTTGCCCGAAGGTGGGGCCATCCGCGTCGGCGTCCTTGTCGCCGCCACCCGCGTGCATGCGTTCGCGCAGGAAGATCGCGGGGATCACACCCAACGCGATGGTCGTCACGCAGATCGCGACGGCCAGGAAGCGGGCCCCGGCCATCTGGTTTCGGAACCAGGCCGCGTTGGTCATGATCACGAGGAACCAGGGCCCGATCACGAACGCAATGTTCGAGACGAAGTTCTGCACGCCCATCAGGCGCGTGCGCTCGTTGTAGTCGGGGGTGAGTTCGTACCCGAGCGCGACCCACGGCGTGGCGAAGACGGTGTAGGCGAGGAAGAAGATCAGCGACCCGATCAGGAAGTACCAGAAGTAGTAGCCCTGGCTTCGCCCCTCGCCCGTAGGCTCCGGAGTCCAGATGTCCATGTGGACGTGCGTCATCCCGTGGGCGTCGACCGGGGTTTCGCCGAAGTCGATCGCGGCGAAGCGCATGCCGGTGTAGTGCTTGACGTCATCGTCGGCCGCCTGCGCGTCGGCCACCTCGGACTCGTCCCACTCGGTGGACCAGAACTGGACGGGGACGTCGTCGTAGGCGCCGGAGAAGAAGGAGATGACGTCTTCGGCCGGCACCGTGGGCGTGGGGGCGGCGGTGGACGGCGCCGTGGCTCCATCCACGTCCTCACCCGTGGGCTCCGCACGTGTGGTATCGTCGGTGCGGTAGAGGTAGACGTTGTCGACGTAGACTTCGGTCAGGTCTCCCGAAATCAGGATCTGTGAGAGGTGCTCGCGGGTGGAAAGCTGGTCGAAGTCGGTGAGCGGAACGTCAACGCTCACCCAACCGCCGGTCAACAGGGCCGGGGGCAGGATGGTGACTTCGTCCTCGACATCGTCGATCAACTCGACCGTAACGATCCCCTTCAGCGAGTTCCCGACAGACTCCAGGAACCCGACCGGCTCACCGGTCTCGCCGCCGCTGTAGACGCCGTCGGCTCCGTAGTCGACCAGCTTGAGGCGGAACTGGGTCGGCGCCGGCATCTGCCAGAGCAGCGCGAAGATGATCCCGGACGCGATCGCTCCCACGAACAGGAACGGCCGCCGCCGCCCCCAGCGCGACTTCGTCTTGTCCGATATGAAACCGACAAGGGGATCGGTGATCGCATCGAAAGCCCGCGGCAGGCTGCCGAGCAGGCCGACGGCCCGGAAGTCCATCCCCAGCGCCAGGGTCAGCACCACCATCATGTTGCCGATGCCCTGCGCCAGCAGGTTGTTGACGAACCCGCCGATGCCGTAGCAGACCTTGTGCGGGAACGATATGCGGTCTTTGGGCGCGGTCCGTTGGATCACGGGTCATTCGCTACGGAAGACGCGCACCCAGTCGACGAGCATGGTTTGCGGGAAGCTCGTGGACTCGTCGGGCGGGCCGACGAAGCCGCCTCCCACGGCGACATTCAGCAGGATGAAGAAGGGGTGGTCGAAGACCCACTCGCCGCTGGGTTCGTCGCGGTCGACCGTGTGGTACAGTTCGCCGTCCACGAACCAGTCGATGCCCTCTTCGTCCCACTCGATACCGAAGACGTGGAAGTCCGTGTCGAAACGGGCGCCGGAGAGGACGTAGCGGCCGGTGACACCCGCGCTGGCGGAGTAGCCGGGCCCGTGGATGGTGCCGATCACAACGCTCGGCTCCTGGCCGCGGTACTCCATGATGTCGATCTCGCCGCACTGCGGCCAGCTCACCGTGTCGATGTCGTTGCCCAGCATCCAGAAGGCGGGCCAGATCCCCTGCCCGGTGGGCAGCTTGATGCGCGCCTCGAAGCGTCCGTGGGTCTGTTCGAAGAGCCCTTGGGTCTTGATGCGGCCGGAGGTGTAGGCGCTTCCCATGTAGGACTCCTCGCGCGCCGTGATCGCCAGGTTGCCGTTGCCGTCGAGCGACACGTTCTCGGGGCGGTCGGTGTCGTACTCCAGCTGCTGGTTGCCCCAGTCGGTGCCGATGTCGAAGGCCCAGTTGGCGGCGCTAGGGAGCTGTTCGGCGGGTCCGTCGAACTCGTCGCTCCAGACCATTTGCCAGGTGGGATCGTCCCCGTCGGCTCCGCATGCCGGGAGGAGCAGGGGGATGAAGAGCGGGGCGACCTTCGCCAGCGGTCCGTGGATGATGGCGGGGGGCTTCTTTCCCCGAGCTGCCAAGTGTGTCGTGCGCGTGCGCCGGGCGGATGATGTCGGGAAGAGCGCTGTTCGTTTCATCGGGCCTTCACTCCCGGAAAGAGGCTTGGGTCGGCGAGGGCGGCGACCAGCACGTGGGTGGCGGCGCCGAGGGCCGTCGCACGCGGGCCGAGCTCGCTGGTACGGATATCTGAAGCCGCGGCCGAGGCCACCAGGGTCCGGCTGGCCACGGCCTCCTTGAGCGGTTTGACCAGCCGGTCGCCGAGCCGGGCCAGACTGCCGCCCAGGATCACCGAGCCGGGGTTCATCAGGTTGAGGACGCCGGCGATCACGATGCCCAGGTTGCGGGCGGCCTCGTCGACCACCTTGAGCGCGAGGGGATCGTCGGCCAGGGCGGCGTCTTCCAGGGCCCATATGTCGGGGTCGGTTCCAGCCAGCACACTCTGCGGGAAGTCGGACAGCAGCGTCCGGGTTCGCGCCACCAGCGCCCGGGTCCCCACGAACGTCGCCAGGCACCCCCGGTTTCCGCAGACGCACGGCGGTCCCCGCGGATCGATGGCCACGTGGCCGATCTCGCCGGCCACCCCGGTGGCGCCGCGGTAGATCTCGCCGTCGATCATCAGCCCGGCTCCGATCCCTGTCGCCACCTTCAGGTAGGCGAAGTCGTCGATTCCGACCGCCTTGCCCCAATGGTGTTCCGCGAGTGCGCCCAGGTTGGCGTCGTTGTCGAAGAAGACCGGGATGCCGAAATGCCCGCGCAGCTCTCCCAGCAAGTCGAATTCGTGCCAGGCGGGGAGGATGCGCTCGAGGATGCGGTAGGGCGAAAGGGGATCGACCGGACTGGGCACCGCGACGCCGATCCCCATCGGATCGGGCGCGCCCGGTCCCCGCGCGGCCAGACACGCGTCTCCCAGCTTCACCGCCAACGCGGCCGTCCCGTGCGGGTCGCTCCGCACCGGATGGTTCTCCTCCCGCCACTCGAGGATTCGCCCGCGCAGATCCGTGAGCGCCACGGACACATGCGCGGCGCCGATGTCCACCCCGAGAATCGTGCTCGCATCATCCCGGAATCCGATCAGGATGGGTCTCCTGCCCCCACGGCTCTCCCCGCTGCCCACCTCCTCGATGAGCCCCGTGGGCAGGAGGCGAGCCACCGCCTCGGAGATCGTGGAACGGGAACGGCCGGTGCGGCGCGCAATCTCGGCCCTGGAGACCTCCCGTCGCCGCCAGACGAACTCCAGCACCTCGTTGGCAAGACCGCCTTCGCGTGCAATGCCGGATCCGGACTGCTTCGCGCGCGTTGAAGTGGTCATTGCTCTCCCCGTCAGGGATGCCCGATCAGAGCCGGCCGGCCGTCGCTACTTGCGCAGGTACACGTTGTCCAGGAACACCGTGTTCGGGTCTCCGGAGATGATCAACTGCGCAAGATGCCTGCGCGCCGCCAACCCGCTGAACTCCGAGAACGGGATGTCGTAGCTGACCCACATGCCCGTGGCGAGCGCCGGATCGGACGCTGCCGTCAGCGTCAGCTCGTGTTCGCTGTCGTCCCCTCCGCCGAAGGCGCCGTCGGCCCCGAAGTCCACCAGCTTGACCCGGAACGCCGCCGGATCGGCGGTGGGATCGGGGGTCCAGAAGTCGAAGCGAAAGTGGGTCATTTCGCCGGCGTCGATCGTCGACGAGGTGAATTCGATCCCGGCGAAGACGAGGTTGGTGTACTTCTTGACCGTGTCCCCCTGGATGTCGACATCCTCGACATCGGCCTGGTCCCACGATGCCGACCATGTGTCCACGGTCACATCCGTGTAGGCGTCGCTGAAGAGCGAGATGACGCTGTCGGCCGCGTGGGCCGGGGTCGGCGCGGGCTCGGTGGGCTCGTTGGGCGTGCCGTAGAAGTAGACGTTGTCCACGAAAACGGTGTTCGGGTCGCCCGAGATGATCATCTGGGCGAGGTGGGCGCGTTCGGCGAGCCCCTCGAAGGCTGAGAAGGGGATATCAAGGGCCACCCACCTGGCGGCGGCCAGCGCCGGATCGGTCTCGGCGGTGAAGGTCAGCTCGTGCTCGCTGTCGTCGCCTCCCTGGAAGCCTCCGTCGGCCCCGAAGTCCACGAGCTTCACGCGGAAGGCCGCAGGGGCGGCGGTCGCGTCCGGCGTCCAGATGTCCATGTGGAAATGGGTCGCGTCCGAAGCGTCCACGGTCTGTGACGTGAACTCGATGCCCGCGAAGACGAGGTTGGTGTACTTCTTCACTGCATCCCCCTGGACTTCCGTGTCCTCCACATCAGCCTGGTCCCACCCGGCCGACCAGGTGTCGACATTCGCGTCCTCGTAGGCATCGCTGTAGAGGGACACGACGCTCGCAGCCGGATGCGTGGGCGTCGGGGCCGGCTCGGCGGGCTCCGTGGCCGCCGGGGAGTAGAAGTAGACATTGTCGACAAAGACCGTGTTCGGATCACCCGAGATGATCATCTGCGCGAGGTGGGCGCGTTCGGCGAGCCCCTCGAAAGCGGAGAAGGGGACATCGAGACCCACCCACTCGGCGGTGGCAAGCGCGGGGTCGGTCTCCGCGGTGAAGGTCAGCTCGTGCTCGCTGTCGTCGCCCCCCTGGAAACCGCCGTCAGGCCCGAAGTCCACGAGCTTGACCCGGAAAGCCGCGGGCGCGTCGGTCCCGTCCGGGGTCCAGATGTCCATGTGGAAATGGGTCGCCGCGCCAGCGTCCACCGTCTGCGAGGTAAACTCGATCCCCGCGAAGACCAGGTTGGTGTACTTCTTCATCCCGTTGTCGTCGATCGCCACGTCCTCCACGTCCGCCTGGTCCCACCCGGCCGACCAGGTGTCGACATTCGCGTCTTCGTACGCGTCGCTGTAGAGCGAGACGACGCTGCCGGCCGGATGGGCAGGCGTGGGCGCGGGCCTGGATGGTTCCGTGGGCCCCGGGGGTTCGGTGGTGAAGAAGAAGATGTTGTCGAGGTAGACCGTCGGACTCGCCCCCGAGATGATCAGCTGGGCCAGGTGACCCTTGTTCGCGAGTCCGGCGAAGTCGGTGAGGGGAATGTCCAGCACGTTCCAGGCGCCGGCCCGGATGGGAGGCATCGAATTCTCGTCCAGTGTGATCTCGTGCTCGCTGTCGTCCCCTCCGCCGAAGACCCCGTTGCCGCCGAAGTCGACCAGCTTGATGCGGAAGGCGGACGCATCATTCGTCCACAGGTCCACGTGCATGGTGGTCATCCTCGAGGCGTCGACGGGCTGCGAGGTGAACTCGATGCCGGCGTAGTTCAGGTTGGTGTACTTCTTGGCCCCGTTGCCCGCGATCGCCACGTCCTCGACGTCGGCCTGGTCCCACTCCGCCGACCAGGTGTCCACGTGCACGTCGTCGTAGGCGTCGCTGAAGAGGGAGATCACGTCTTCGGCGGGGATGGTCGGGGTGGGCGGCGGCTCGCGTGGCGGCTCGGTCACGATCACGGTCACGGCGCCGCTCGCCTGGGTGGATCCCAGCGCCGCGGTGATGGTGGCGGTTCCGGTGCCGACCAGGGAGATGTCGCCGGTGGGGGTCACGGTTGCCACGCTGTTGTCCGACGAGGTGAAGGTGAAGTAATGAGGCGAGGCGAAGACTGTCTGGTCCTTGCCGTTCACGTCGAAGGTCACCCGGGTGCCCCCGACTCCCAGCGTGCCGCCGACCTCGCCGGACACCGTCTGCGTAGCGATGGCCGGCCGCGGGTTGATGATCGTGCCCAGCCGCTCGAACTGTACGTCGTCGAAGTAGATCGTGTAGCCGACGTCGTATTCCGAGCCCTCAGCCATCAGGAAGAGGCCGGTTTCGCGTGACAGCTTGGAGGGCAGCGGAATGGGGACCGCGTACTTGGTCCAGCGGGTGGAGAGCGGGAGACCCTCCATCGTGGCGGGGTATAGGGAGTTCCCGGTGTTGTCGTTGCCGATGCCGACGGTGTTGAGTGTCGCGGCGGTGGTGGCCTTGGCCCAGAAGGTCAGCGCGTCGAACCCGGTCAGGTCGCGCGGCACCTCGGCGTAGAAGACGCCGCCCGCGTAGCTGCCCGACGGGTCGGATGGGGCCGGAATCGTGAACTTGAGCGCGGCCGTTCCCCGGTACACCTCCTCGTACTCGATATCCAGCGCGTCCACCTTCGATCCCCCGAAGGCGGAGAACTGCACGGACGGCCCGAAGGCGTCGTAGAAGACCTCCGGCTCGGCGGGGTAGGGCGCCGGCTCGAGCATGTCGAGGTCCCGCGTGCAGGTCGTCGAGAGGAGGAGGATCGCCATTGCGGCAGCAATTCCCCGTTCAGCGCCCCGCGCCAGCCCGGCGCCCCGCCGCTCCCGGTCCGCGTGCGAATTCCTGTGTGGGGTGCTCGCTGTCATCGTTCCATCCCGAGTTTGTTCGGGTACCCCCGGAGCCCAGCGAACTGCGGAGCGCCGGAACACCACGCCTGACTTTGTTCGGTTGCCGAACAAAGTGCGGGGGGTGATCGCCTGCTGTCAAGCAGGGCATTGAGCCGACGCCGCCCCATCCGTGCAAGTCAAGTCCGTGACGACCTTCGCAGGTACGGCCGACGCGCCAGCTGGCGAGTTGACAGACGTCTCGGCCACTCCCTATGCTGCGGTGGGGATCCAACGGGCGGAGAAGCGGTGGCTGCGGGATCCGCCTGGCGGTGTCCTCCGCGCCAATTTGAATGAAGCACTTGCCGGTCTTGCAGTGACACTTGAAGGAGGAGGAGGATTGTGTTCGGCAATGGTATTGCTCGCTCTGCGACAAGTCTTGGTTCCCTTTTGCCCGGAATCACCCTCGGACCGCGCCGGTTCTTCGGTACGGCGATCGTTCTGGCCCTTGTTGCCACCCTGTCCTGTGGTGACGAACCAATCCCGCCCGACCCTGCCGAGCCGACACGCGTAACGGTGAGTCCGGGTTCCCTGCAATTCGAGGCTCTGCAGGATACCGCGCGGCTGACGGCCCAGGTGCAGGACCAGTACGGCAACGTCATGGCCGGCGCGGCGGTGACCTGGGTGAGCAGCGATGGGTCCGTGGCGGTGGTGAACTCCGAGGGCCTGGTGCGTTCGGTGGGTAACGGGGAGGCGGTGGTGACGGCCACGGCAGGGTCGGCCTCCGGAACGGCGTCAGTCACGGTGGCCCAGCGCGTGACCGCTATGACGATCTCACCCCCCGGTGACACCCTGGTCGAGCGCGAGACGAGACAGCTGGTCGCTGCGGCCAGCGACGCCAACGGGAACGCTGTGGACGTCACGTTTTCGTGGACCACGAGCACGCCTGCGGTCGCCACGGTTGACGAGTCCGGGCTGGTCACCGCCGTGGCAGCGGGGGAAGCGCGGATCACGGCGACCGCAGCGGAGGTCAGCGGAAGCGCGGATCTGCTCATCGTCGTTCCCGTGCCCACCACCGTGACGGTTGCCCCGGGCATGGTGGAGTTGATGGGCGTTGGCGACACGGCGCGTTTCTCGGCGGAAGTCCTCGACCAGATCGGGCGGCCCATGGACTACGGGCCGGTCGATTGGTCTACCGGGGACGCAGGTGTGGCGAGCATCGATTCCTCGGGGCTTGCCACGGCGATCGGCCTTGGGCAGACGCAGATCGGCGCGCGTGCCGGCTCAGCCGAGGGAACCGCGGAAGTCAGGGTGAACCTGCGTATCACGCTGACGATATCCCCCCCGGCGATGACTCTGAGTCCTGGTGACTCGGTGTCACTGATCGTGGAAGCCAGGGACGAGGCCGGCAACGTTGTCGGAGTCAACTCCCACGTGGAATCGTCGGATACGTCGGTGGTAAAGATAGTCCGTGGTGATCTGGTGACGGCGGTGGCCCTGGGTGAAGCCGACGTGATCGTGCGCGCGACCTGGGAAGGGGGCGGCGACACTGTGACCGTGCCGGTGGAGGTGACGGACAGGGTGCATTCGATCACCCTGACGCCTGCCGTCGACACGATCGTCATGTTGGACACGGTGAGGATCGTGGCTGAGGCGAGGGATGCGGACGGGCAGGTGTTGTCGGACGTGTACCCCCTGTGGAACTCGAGCAACTACGGCATCGCCGGCGTGAACGACGCAGGCCTGGTTTCCGCGCAACAGAACAGGGAGGGTACGGCGGCGGTCACGGCCACGGTAGGAACCGCCTCGGACACGGCGTGGATCACCGTGGTCAGCCCGGACCGTGAGCCGCTGCGGGCCTTCTTTCTCGCAACCAACGGGACGCGTTGGCGCTTTCGGCACCGTTGGCTCACCGGCGATCCGTTGCCCAATTGGTATGGCGTGAGAATGCACTTCGGCTCGCCGCGAGTCCGCTCGCTGGCTCTGCCGGACAACCGGCTCAGCGGTGTCATCCCGCCGGAGATCGAAGGCCTCACCGAGATCCAGCACATCGACCTTTACCTCAACTACATTGGCGGTTCAATCCCGCCGGAAATCGGCAATCTGGGCAAGCTGGAGGGCGTGCACCTTTCCGCCAACGCGCTGGTGGGACCGGTGCCGGGGGAACTCGGCAATCTCTCCGAATTGAAGGGACTCTCGCTCGGCACGAACCCTCTCGGCGGCCCGATTCCGCGGGAATTGGGGAACCTCTCCGAGCTGCAGTACCTGGAGATCAACGGCGGCGAGCTGTCCGGTGCGATACCGCGGGAGCTTGGCAACCTCTCCCGGTTGGAGACACTCCTTCTCGCCGGCAACGATCTCGGGGGAGCGATTCCCCGGGAATTCGGCCGACTCGGCGGCCTGGTACGCACGGAACTCCAGTTCAATAACCTGACCGGGCAGATACCGGGTGGTTTCCTGGAGCTCGAAAACCTGGAAGAGGCGGATCTTTCGAACAACAGGTTCACGTCGATAGGAAGTCCGCCGGGCAACAGCCAACGCTCCGGCATAGCGCAGTTGTTCCTCCACAACAACGAGATCAGCGGGCAGCTTCCTCCCGAACTCGCGAGACTGTCCAACCTCGAGGTGCTGACTCTCGAGAACAACAGATTCAGCGGGCAGCTTCCCGCCGAATTCGCGAGACTGTCCAACCTCGAGGTCCTGACGCTCCACGACAACGACCTTGGCGGACAGCTTCCTCCCGAGGTCGGCGGAATGGCGAACCTGCGCCTCCTGGACATCCGGAACAATCCTCGGATGACCGGCCCGCTTCCGCACAGCCTGACGGCCCTCGGCAGGCTGGAGGCCCTTCAGACCGAAGGAACGGAACTGTGCGCGCCCGCCGACGAGGGGTTCCAGGAGTGGCTGGAACGGATTCCCAGGCACCGAATACGCAACTGCGACGCAGCGGACAGCGAGCTGTATCTGGTGCAGGCGGTGCAGTCGCGGCGTTTTCCGGTCCCGCTGGTTGCCGGGGAGGCGGCCCTGCTTCGTGTGTTCGTGGCGGCCCCGAACGCGGGCAGCGCCACGATTCCCCCGGTCCGGGCGACCTTCTACCTCGACGGGTCGATGGTTCACGAGGTGGAGATCCCCGCGAAGTCCGAGTCCATTCCGGCGGAGATCGACGAGAGCGACCTGGACTTGTCTTCCAATGCCGAGATTCCCGCGCGTGTGCTGAAAAGCGGTCTGGAGATGGTTGTCGAAATCGATCCGGACAGCACGCTGGATCCCGGGCTGGGCGTCACAAGGACCATCCCTCCCACGGGACGGATGCCGGCCACGGTGCGCGAGGTGCCGGCGCTCGACCTGACGGTGATCCCGTTCCTGAGCTTCACCCAGCCCGACTCGTCGATCATCGACCTGGTGAATGCAATGGCGTCGGACCCGGAGGGTCACGAACTCCTCGGAGCCACGCGTACGCTCATGCCGGTTCAGGACATGGACGTGACCGCCCACCACCCCGTGCTTACCGGAGCGACCGAAGCCTTCGGCCTCCTCGCGGATGTGATCGCCATCCGGGCGCTGGAGGGAGGAACCGGCCACTACATGGGCACGATTCCCTCGGTCACAACCCATGTTGCTGGAGTCGCGATACTCGGAGGCTGGACGTTCTTCTCCCTGCCCCTCGAGGGGACGATCGCACACGAACTCGGACACAACTTCGGTCTCTTCCATGCACCATGCGGGAATCCCGGAGCGGTGGATCCCGCGTTTCCGGAAGCGAACGGGTCAATCGGTGCGTGGGGGTACGACTTCGAATCGGGAAGCCTGGTACCCGAGACGTACTCGGATCTCATGGGCTATTGCGGCGAACAGTGGATCAGCGACTACCACTTCTCCAGCGCCCTCCGCTATCGGCGCAATCCGGTCGCGGCTCCGGACCGGCGCTCCGGCGAGTCGCTCCTGCTCTGGGGCGGCACGGATCCGGACGGTGCTCCGTTCCTCGAGCCGGTCTTCCTGGCCGACGCCCCGCCCACGCTTCCCGACTCGGCAGGTGACTACGAGATCGTCGGTCGCGACGCCGGCGGTACCGAACTCTTCGCGCTGTCGTTTGCCATGCCCTTGCTGGCGGACGGCGACGGTCGTTCGGCGTTTGCCTTCACCCTGCCCGCGGACGATGACTGGAGCGGTTCCCTGGCCAGCCTCACCCTTGAAGGCCCCGGGGGCTCCGCCGGCATCGACGCGACCACCGACCGGCCGACGGTGATCCTCCGCGATCGCGGCAGCGGACAGGTGCGCGGCATTCTGAGGGAGATCCCGCTCGCGGCCATGTCCCCGCCCGGTGTCGACGTGCTGTTCAGCCGCGGTCTGCCGGCCGTCGGCACACGCTGACGGCTTACTCCAGCGGCCCGCCCGAGATCGACCTCGCCCACTCCGGCACCACCGACGGATCGATGTCGAAGACCGCCAGTCCCACCGTGTAGACCACCGTCGCGATCACCACCACCCCGATCAGGTTCAGGAAGATCCCCGTGCGCGCCATCTGGCCTACCGTGATCCGCTCGCTCCCGAAGACGATCGCGTTGGGCGGCGTGGCCACCGGCATCATGAAGGCGCACGAAGCGGACAGCGTCGCCGGAATCATGAGCACGAGCGGATGCGTCCCGGTCACCACCGCGACCGACGCCAGGATCGGCAGGATCATCTCGGTGGTGGCGGTGTTGCTAGTGAACTCGGTGAGGAAGGTCAGCGCCGCGCACACGAGGAGGATCATCACGAAGGTGGGCAGGTTGGCGAGCGCCTCGAACCGGCTGCCGATGATGTGCGCGAGCCCCGTCTCCTGAAAGCCGGCCGCCAGCGCGAAGCCGCCCCCGAAGAGCAGCACGATGTTCCAGGGAAGCCGGGGGATCACATCCGGTCCCATGACGCGCGTGTAGCCGTGTTCGCGGTTGCGCGTCGGGATGAAGAAGAGAAGCGACGCGAGGGTGATCGCCACCGTGCCGTCGTCGATCAGGCCCGGTTCGGGCAGGAGGCGGGACCACCCGGGCAGTGTGAGGAAGCCGAGTTGCAGGTCCACCCGGAACACCCACAGCAGCGCCGTGGCGATGAACACACCGAGCACGGCCCGCTCCTCGAAGGAGACGGCACCCAGGCGCGCGCGCTCCGTGGCCACCACCTCCTGGTCGACGGCAAGTTCGTCGGGCACGCGGTGGAATACCCGGGTGATGAGAAGCCACGCCACCACCAGCATGATCGCGCCGACGGGGAACGCCATCACGAGCCACTGCCCGAAGGCGATCGACGGCGCTTCGGGGAAGAGGATCTCGAAGATGCGGACGAAGGAGAGGTTGGGCGGCGTGCCCACCAGGGTCGTGAGCCCCCCGACCGTACACCCGTAGGCGATTCCGAGCATCAGCCCCACCGAGAAGTGGCGCGAGGCCTCCTTCCCCGCCGCGTCCTCGATCTGAAGGATGATGGCCAGCCCGATCGGGACCATCATCAGCGTGGTTGCCGTGTTCGCGATCCACATCGACAGGAAGGCGGCCGCGATCATGAACCCCAGCACGATCCGCGCCGGCCCGCCCCCCACCGCGTGAATGATGTTCAGCGCGATGCGGCGGTGCAGGTTCCACTTCTCCATGGTCAGCGCGATCATGAACCCGCCGAGGAATAGCACGATCGTGCTGTTGAAGTAGATCGGCGCGGTTTCGCGTCCCGCCATGATGCCCAGGAGCGGGTAGAGGACCAGGGGGAGCAGCGCGGTGGCGAAGAGCGGGATTGCGTCGGTGACCCACCAGACCGTCATGAGGAGGGCGACCGCGGCGAGGTGGCTGGCCGCCGGGTTCCCGGGGTCCACCGGGAAGATCATCAGCGCGAGGAATGCCGTCAGACCCAGCCAGATTCCGATGGTGCGGCCCCGCGAAGTGGAGTGGCGGTCAACGGCCACGCGGTTCTCGCTTCACGGGTGGGTTGAGGGCCCGTGCCAGCAGACCGGCGGTGCCCATCGCCGCGGTGCTCCACAGCCGGGCCAACCGGCCGGACCCGCGCACGTCACCCGGCCGGAAGGGCCGCGACCCCGCGAGCATCGGCTTCAGCACCTTGCGGTGGAAGTCGTCGATCACCGGCCGCGACCGGATGACCGCGACGATTTCCGCCAGGAAGCCGTGGTAGCTGAGCAGATCGAAGTTCGACGAGCCGGTGACCAGGACACTGTCGTCGATCAGCATGCACTTCATGTGGATCATGCGGTCCTCGAAGAGGTGCAGCTCGAAGCCGAAGCGTGCCGCTTCCGCGAAAAGGAACCTCTGAAGGTAGCCCAGGTTGTTCTCAAGTGGACCTGCGACTTGCACTTTGACGCCTCGCTTCACTGCGGCCGCGAGATGGCGCGTGAACGGAGGTCCCAGATAGGGACTGATCACCTGGATGGAGCGCTCGGCATTCTCAACGCGGGCGACAAGTCCACCGAAGGCCTCACGGTTCCCCCTGCCCGGCAGCGTGTGCAGGTCCAGTCCCAACCTCGAAAACCGTCGCGACGATCTCTCGGACCGTCCCTCCCAGGAGCAGAGGAAATCTCGCTTCAGAAAACGGACGACCTCGGCATCCTCGATGCGGATCATGAAGTCATGCCACTCGAAATTGTGTTCCGAGAAGTTGATTCCGCCCATGTACGCCACGCGGTCGTCGAAGAGCATGAGCTTCTTGTGGTCGCGGCGGAGGATCCTGCGCCCCATGAACCCGAAGGGGCGGCCGAAACGGACGCCGGCCCCGTCGGAGCGGAGGGCGGCGACGAGCCGTCGGGTGTTCCGCACCTCCTCGCGCAATTCGCGGTCGAAGAGATAACCGGGCGCCGGGACCCAGCGGTCGCTCTGGTTCGCGCGGGTGTAGGAGTCGATGAGCAGCCTGCGGTCGCCGACCTTCGCGGCGAGCAGCTCCTCCGTGAGGGCCGTGCCCACCGAGTCGCCGTCGAATGAGTACGTCTGGAAGTATGCGTACTCGCGTGCCTCGGCCAGATCGGCCTGCAGAGCTTTCCAGAAGGGCGCCGAATCGACGAGGAGCGTGATCCGCGCTGCGTCGCCGGGATGCGCCAGCCGGAGGTCGGGTGTGGTTTCGGTCCCCTCCGCCACCGCTGCCGCCCCTGAGCCGATGTGGCCGGCCCTGCTCACAACGTGCCCTGGATGGCGTCGCCCGCCGCCACCGCACCATAGGCGATGATGGCGAAACGGATGGCCCGGCCCACCGTGCCCGTCACGATGAAGCCAGTGAGGTTCAGCTTCATCGCGCCGGCCGCCAGCGAGATCAGGTAGAAGGGCGGAAGTCCCACGATGGCGCTGACCAGGACGAGCGTGAGCCCGGCCTGCTCCAGCTTCTTCACCCGTTCGGAGGCGCGCTCGAGGCGCGCGGTGGCCTTCTTGGGCAGGCGTTCGGGAAGCCACCGCATCCCCGCGTACAGCGCCACCTTGGCAAGCATCTGCCCGACCGAACACACGGCGATGACCGGGATCATGTACCCGGGCGGCGCGGCCACGGCCGCCCCCGCGACCACCACCTCGGCGTTCACGAAGGGTATGAACCCGCTGACCACCGATGCCACGAAGGCCGATGACAGCAGCGCGATCTCCACCTGGCTCTGTTTCCTCCCCTTCGCGGTTCCTGTTCGATCCAGAGCGAATGACTCCTGCCAGCGAGCCGGTCACCACCCCGATTGCCCCGATCCTCCCCCATGCGCACCGAAGCCGGTCGTCTCACAATCGATGGCGACCGGCTTCGGATGTTCTTCGAGCCTGAGGTACTGTACCGGCACCCGCTCCTGAATCTACCGCTTTCCGCCGTCCTTTGTTTCCTGGTCCTGGGCCATCGCCTCGCGCCTGGCCACCTCGGCCGCGTACTGCTCCTCGGTCAGGTACGTCACGTCGACCCACGCATGGGCCATCTCGTCCACGGTCCGGTCACCCCACCCCACCCACTGCGTGTGATCGGGATTGTTGGGGTTCTCGGGAGTGTTGTCGTGCCACGCCGTGAAGGCGAGCGTCGTGCCCGCGGGGAGCAGCGGCGCAGCGTGGTCGGCGTAGATGTAGTTGACGTGCCATTGCCACTGGAAGTTGTTGACTTGGCTGAGGATCTCCTTGCGGCCGTCCGGATAGAAGGCCGCCATGGACATCGCCTTGCCCCGCATGTGCATGTGCGGCTGGAAGTTCTCCAGGCGCGCCGGCCATCGGAGGGTGTAGAAGTCCTGGGTGACAGCGATCTTGCCCGGCGCGATGTCCAGCCCGTCGCCGGTGGCGTTGAACATCCGCAGGCGGGTCCGGTTCCGGGGCACCTCACCCTTCGGATAGAACCAGAGGCCGAGTTCGACGTAGCTGTCCTCGACCTCTCGGCCGATCGCGTGATAGTGCACCTCCCAGCTGATCCTGGACCCCGGGAGCATCAGCTTGCCGGCCCCGTCGGGAAAGATCTCGCCGACCTTTCCGACGGCCCATTCCATGAAGAGTCCCGGGCCGCCCATGGAACGGCTGCTGGTCGCGAGCGCGGCCGTCTCTTCACTCATCTCGTCCGGATCCTCCTGCTGAACCAGGAAGGCGAGGGTATGGTGCACGACGCGCCGCCCGTCCGGCCAGGAAGGACGGATCTCGATGGCCTTGACCCACCGCTCCTCGGTCAGTCCGGTCTCCGTCAGGGGACGGAACCACTTGTCCTGCGTCTGAGCGGCCAGCGTGTAGGGGTCGGATCGCACGACAAGGTCCGGCTCCCTGCCGAACGTCTCCTTGAACTGCCATTCGCTGCCGTCGGGGAAATCGGGCGTGGGCGGAAGGTCCGCCTCGTCGCCAAAGGGCATGTCACCGTCGAGCCAGGCGACCAGCGTCTCCAGCTCCTCGTCGGTCAGACCCCGGTCGTTCTTGAACTCCTGGATCCCCACCGACCGGTCGATATGCCACGGGGGCATGATCCGCTGCGACACCTTTTCCCGGATCCTGGGCGCGTAGCGCTTGACTGCGTCGAAGGTCATGAGCGACATGGGCGCGATCGAGCCGGGCTGGTGGCAGACCTGGCAGTTCTGCTGCAGGATGGGCGCCACGTCCCTGGCGTAGGTCAGCTCCTCCTGTGCTGCGGCCGGATCCGGACGAGCCGTGATCGCGCACGCGAGCACGAGAGACATGGTTGCCGGTCCGCGAATGAGACTGTTACTGCGCATGCGATTCCTCCTAAGCGTCAGTGAATGACGTTGACTCTCACGAATCCGTTGGTCCAGCAGCACTGGGCGTGTCCCCCGCTCGAGACGCCGGACGAGTCGTTTGCGCGAACGCGAACCACGTATTCACCCGGTCCTTCAAAGGTGGCCATGGTCGTCATGGCGCCGCCATCGACCGGGACCTCGCCGCTTTCCTCGCTGAAGGTGACGTCGCCGGGCCCAAGGTGCTTGAACCACCTCAAGGCCACCGACGATTGCGGGCGCCGCCCGATACGGACCCGCCCGTCGTCGCTTCCCCAAACGGTCAGCTCCACGGGTATCCCCGCCCTGGCTTCGATCGGTCCACCCCAGGTTCCGGCTGGACCCGCACCCTCCGTCGCACCCTCGTCGAAGGACAGAACCGGCGGCGTGTTGCCCGCCGACGCCTCGCCCTCCAGCGCGTCGATCTGCCAGTCCACGTGGAGGGTCCCCGGGATCGAGTCGCGCTGACCGCGGAAATCGATGGTCCACACGACCGCCTGGTCGCCGAAGTCGGCCGGGACCTTGACCGCGAAGACGCCCCAGTGCCGCCTCGGGTGGAAGCGCGTGGGCTGCGTGCCGTTGTAGTCCGCGGGCTCCAGGTGGTTGGCGGAACCGTGCGGCAGTTCGACGATCTCTTCGAAGTTGCGGTTGTAGTAGCCGAAGGAGAGGCTGAAGGTGCCGTCGGGGTTCCTGTACCAGCCTTCGAAGACCGGTGTGACGGTGAGTCCGTTGGCGGTGCGGATGCCGAGAGGGACCTGGGAGGTGGCGGGGTTGGAGGTTGCCGGGCCGAGGGCGACGGCGGCGGCTGCCGTGAGGACGAGACGGTGTCTTGACATGGCGCGCGGGGAGATGGGGAACTGACTGACATTAAGGTGTCGGGGGTTCTGGCGCAAAGCACTTGGCATAGGGCGAACTTCCGAGTCAGCCATTCGGCAACATGGAAACTATAGTTTACATATTGTCAACTATAGATGTCCTCAAGTCGGAAACGGCGCGCTCCCTCCCTGGCTACCTCACCAGGTGCAACTCGGTCTGCCGTCTGAGCATCCACCGTATCTCCCCGTCCGCCGTGATCTCGGCCTCCTCCTCCTGGGCCATGCGCACGGGCTGCCCGTCCCATTCGGGCACCGGAGTCGTGACCTGCAGCTCCGTGGAAAACCACATGCTGGGGATCACGAACGGGTCCCCCCGACCCGGGACGCCCGTCTGGTAGTCCCACAGTCCAATCAAGGGACCCGCGCCGTGACCGTGGTCGCCGATGGGATGCGTATACATCGTACCGTTTAACCCTTCTGCCCTCATCCTCTCCAGCACGATGGCGAGGATCTCGTTGCCGCTCCGGCCCACCTTCGTCTCCTCCAGCAGGATATCCTGCAGGCGGTTCGAGTTGGCAAGTGCCTGGCGCAATCCCGCGGGGGCCTCCATCTCGCCCTCGCGCAGCACGTAGGCCATGTGCTGCGTGTCGGTCGTGAGACCCAGTGCGACGAGCCCGAAATCGCAATGGAGCACGTCGCCCCGCTCGATCACCGGCGCGACCACACCCGCCATTGACTCGCCCCGGCGCTGCACCGACACCGACGGCTGGAACCACGAGCCGAGACCCATGTCATGCACCCGCTGCCGCATCCACCACACCACGTCGGCGGTCGTCGTGCGGCCCGGCTCGATGACCACGTCCGAGAACGCCGTCGCGATGATCTCGTGCACGATCGCCTGCATCTTGCGGTAGACCGGGGTCATGGCGGGGACGCGCATCGCCAGGTATTCGATCGCCAGCAGTGGCTCCCGCACCACGCGCCCCACCAGCTCGGGGCCGAGCGCTTCCTCCATCTGTTCCCACTCACCGGCGCTGAGCCCGTCGGCGAAATTGTGGTCGTGTGAGATGTTGACGGCGATCCGCTCCGGGTCGCGCTCGCGCACCATGTCCGCGAAGAGGTTCCACTGGTCCTTGCCCCAGAGTTCGGCCGCGCGGCCGTCGGGAGCCTGCACGGTGGCGCGCACGGCCTCGTAGACGCCCCCTTGCGAGCTGCCGCCCAGCGCCAGCCGCTCCACTCCCTCGTCCGGGCCGCGGTCGTGGAAGATGTAGATCGTGCGGCGGCGGGCGGCGAAGGTCGTGGGCGAGACCAGGGCGCGGAAGACGGGGTCCTCGTTGTATTCGCGCATGGTGACGACCCACATGTCCACGTTGTGCTTGCGCATCAGCATCGGGAGGTTCTTCTCGAGCCGCTCCTGCAGCCACGCCTGCTGTGTGCGGGCTTGTTCGCGCAGGGTGCCGAAGGGGCGTTCGGGGCGGTAGTCGCGGGTTTGGGCGTGGAGGGGAGTGGTGGAGAGGACGAGCAGGGCCGCCACCAACAGGCGGGCGGGCCAGCGGACGCGAGGTCGGATCGAATCTGTCATGGCTATCTCACTAGTCTGACTGGTCATGTACACCTGAGCGGAGGAGTTCGAGGACCTCGGCAAGAATCGCCTTGCCCTTGTCGCGTGCGTAGAAGCGGCGGGTTTCGGCGTAGCGCGGGCCGGGTTCCATCTTCATGCCTTCCTCCATCACCCACTTCTGGAGTCGGCTGGGCCGCGGACCCCACCAGCCGCGTTCCCGAAAGTCCTCGTCGTAGAGGATGACCACGGGGATCGAACGGCTGCGGCCGGTGAGATGCGCGTCCATGATGTCCAGATTCTCATCGCGGGAAAGGACCCGCAACTCGACGTTGGGGAGCGCCTCGGTGAAGCGGGCGACCACGGGAAGGATGTTCACGGCGTCGCCGCACCAGTCCTCGCTCAGGGCGAGCAGGTGCCAGGTGCCGGGGAGCGCGCGGGCCTCGGCGACGACGGCGTCCGGGACTCGGGCGCGGCGATACACGCCTCGCCAGAGCGACTCGTTCTCTTGGACGGTCTCCAAGTAGGCGGGGAAGGAGAGGGCGGACTCGAAACGATCACGCATGGGTGGGTGCATGCCTGTTTGGAGTGTTGGGTAACGGGGGATGCGAAGCCGTCGCGGTCCCGCCGGCCGCCCCGGAGGGGGATTGTCGCAACGTTTGGTATCCGAGGACGCCGCGTCCGGCCCGGCCCGATCCCGTCTGGCACCCGTAAGGTCACCGACGGTTGCGACGGGGCCTGATCCCCGTGCGGAGCAACCCCTCCTGCGCCGCCGACGCGACGAGCTGCCCGTCCCGGGTATGGAAAGTTCCCCTCCCGAAGCCCCTGGCGCCATGGGTGACGGGGCTGTCGATCGAGTAGAGGAGCCAGTCGTCGGCGCGGAAGGGCCGGTGGAACCACATGGAGTGATCGAGCGAAGCCGCCATCAGGTCCTCGTCGCGCACCGTGCGCCCGTGCGGCTGCAGAGCGGTCGAGAGGATCCCGTAGTCCGACGCGTAGGCGAGCGCGGCCTGGTGGTGGACGAGGTTGTCGTCGAGCGCTCCCGAACTGCGGACCCAGATGTGGCGGAAGGGGGGATGGGTGGTGCGGTCGAGAAAGGTGAAGGGCTCGACGGGACGGGAATCCAGCGGGCGGTCCTGGGTCAGGATGTCCCGTAGATGAGCGGGGATCAGGTGGGCGTGCTCCCTCAGCATGTCGAGCTCGGAGGCGAGCTCCTCCGGCGGCGGAACGTCGGGCATGGGGCTTCGGTGGGACAAGCCGCTTTCCGTGCGGTGAAACGACGCCGACAGGGTGAAGATGGCCTTCCCGTGCTGGATCGCCGTGACCCGGCGGGTGGTGAAACTTCGCCCGTCGCGCGTGCGGTCCACGAAATAGACGACCGGGATGTCCAGGTCGCCCTCCAGGATGAAGTAGCCGTGCAGCGAGTGCGCGTCTCGGTCGGGATCGTCGATCGTGCGGCGGGCGGCGACCAGCGCCTGGGCCAGCACCTGTCCGCCGAAGATCCGGCCCGAACCGATGTCGCGGTTCTGGCCGCGATAGATGTTCCGCTCGATCGGTTCGAGATCGAGAAGGGCGATCAGGGTGTCGGTGGAGTGGAGCATGGGGATGAGGATAGTGATTTCGGGGGCGGGGTGGTACGGGGGGTGGCCCATACCGCGTGACGTACCCACCCACGCGGATTTTCAGGATCGGGGTACCCTGAGGGACGATGCCACGGTAATCTGAACACTCTCCTTCGTTCTCCTCGCATCCTCGTCACCCCGACCCCTTGAGCAAACCCAAGTCCATGTTGAGGCTGGCCCGCCCCTCCGCTGCCCTCCTCGCTGTCGCGGTCTTTGCACAGACGGCCTCCCATCCCGGTCCGGCGGCCTCCCCCACCGCGCCGGGCCGCGCCGAGACGACATCGCTCGGGGCCCGATTGCCGTTCACCGCGGCGCCTGCCACAGCATCCGACACCCTCGACATCCTCGAACTCACCGCCACCCAGGTCCACGACGACCTCCTCGCCGGCCGCTACACCATCACCGAACTCGTGCAGGCCTTCCTAGATCGCATCGCCCGCTACGAGGACCACTACAACGCCTTCATCTCGATGAACCCCAAGGCGCTGGCCATCGCGGCCGCCCTCGACGAGGAACTCCGCGCGTCGGGTCCGCGCGGCCCCCTGCATGGCGTCCCGGTCGTCATCAAGGACAACCTCGACTACGCGGGCCTGGTCACCACGGCGGGGTTCGACGGGTTCAGCGCCGCCACGGGAGGCGTCGACATGATCCCCGGAGACGACGCGGCCGCCGTGGAGCGCCTGAGGGCCGCCGGCGCGGTCATCCTGGGAAAGACCAACATGCCGGACTTCGCGGGGCACGGCACGCGCACCCTCAGCTCGGTCGCGGGCGAGACCCTGAACCCCTATGCGGTCGACCGGGTTCCGGGCGGATCGAGCGGTGGCACGGCGACGGCGGTGAACGCCAGCTTTGCGGTGCTGGGGCTCGGCACGGAGACCGGCGGTTCGATCCAGAACCCGGCGGCTGCCCAGGCGCTGGTGGGCTTCAAGCCGACCTTCGGGCTGGTTCCGCTGGAAGGCGTACTTCCCATGGATGCCACCTACCGGGACGTGGTCGGCCCGCTGGCGCGCACCGTTCGAGACGCGGCGCTGGTTCTCGACGTCATCGTGGGTCCCACGCCCGAGGACCTGGCCACCTACGCCGCAACCGAGCACATCCCGGAGGAGGGCTACGCGGTCGGGCTGACCACCACTGCGCTCGAGGGCAGGCGCTTCGGGCTCGTGGGTGCGGGATGGCGCGATTCCTTCCTGCCGCTGGCGGCGGAAACCGAGGCGCTGTACGCGGATGCCATCGCGGCGCTCGAGGCCGAAGGCGCCGAGGTGGTCGAGGATCCGTTCGCCGGGCGCGGGTGGGTCGAACTGTACGGGGAGCGCCCCGGGGTGCGTTCGGTGGGGACGCACGGCCTTCTGGTCTACCTGCGCGGACTCGGCCCGCAGGCGGCCTTCCACACCATCGAGGAGTGGGAGGCACTGTCGGGGAGGGCGTTTCGCGGCGGACGGGGGCCCCGCACTCCGGCGGCGCCCACGGCGACCGAGGAGGGGGACGCCTTCCAGGCATGGCGCATGGAGATGCGCGCCCTCTTCCGCGAGGTCCTCGCGGCCCACGAACTCGACGGACTCTTCTTCCCCCAGGCCGGCGAACCCATCCGGCCGCTCGTCGAGGATCCCGAGCGCCCCGAATACCGGCCCAACAACCACGCCGAGCTCCCGAGCAACATCATCAACGACATTGGCTTGCCGACCGTCACGGTTCCGTTCGCCTACTACGACGACGGTACCCCCTTCGTGCTCGCCCTTATAGGAGATCTTTGGAGCGACGCGGATCTGCTGGCCTGGGCGTACGACCTGGAGCAGGCGACGATGGCCCGGGTGGCGCCGGTCCTCACCGAGAAGCATGGCTCTGGTGATTGGTGAGATAAACCGGTTAGCTTGGGACAGGTCTGCAACGCCAAAGGCTACCACGTTGCAGTTTGGCCGGAATCGACATTCCAGCGCCCGATCCTCGGGGCGTTATTGAATGCGCGGCTCCGGGAAAGTCCCGGATTCGGGGCAAACCGGTCCTGCACGCGGGAGCGCCAGGGCGACAGGCAGGAGTGGACGATGATGCGGACGAAAGAGCACGACGGTCGGTTGGGGGTTGCACTGTCCAGGGGTTCAATGCCGTGAGCGCGGAACTCATCGCTGTCCTGGGCGTTGGGGTGGCCTTGGCGGGGCTGAACTGGCGGATGAGCAGCGTGCTGCGTCGGGAGATGGGAACGTTACGGGCGAACACCCGAAACGACCTTACGGGTCTTCGCGAGGAGATGCGCTCCGAGATTAGGGGTCTTCGCGAGGAGATGCGGACCGAAATTGCGGGTCTTCGCGAGGAGATGCACACGGAGATTGCCGCGGTGCGCTCTGAGATCGCGGGTCTTCGCGAGGAGATGCGGACCGAGAGCGGAGGTTTGCGCGAGGAGATGCGCTCCGAGATCACAGGGCTTCGGGACGAAATCGCGTCTTTGCGCCGGGACTTCGGCGCAGAATTCACTGTCCTTCGCGGCGAAATCGCGGGCTTGCGCACGGAGTTCAAGGGCGAGTTGGTCGCACTTCGGGGGGAGTTCCGCGAAGACATGTCGGAGTTTCGCGCCGAGACGCGGACCAGCATTGCGGGTGTGAGGACCGAGATGAGTGAGGGATTCCGCCAGCTGGATGTGCGCCTTCGCTTCCTGGAGGAACATTTCTTCCTGGACCAGTCCGCGAAGCAGGCGTCGGCCTGACATTGCATCCGGGCCGGCGACCGTCACCGGCTTGCAGTCACGAAGGTCTTTTCTTCGGCTGCGCTCCACCCGGCTGCGCCCTTGCGCCGGACCATCACCGCTCGCAGTCTCCCGCGTGCGATCCCCGGCCGCTCACCTGACGCGCCAGGAGCGGCCTCTAACAACCTGCAGCGCCGGCAACCCCGGGTAAGGCACCCTGCAATGTCTCCACGCACGTCCGCCGAGTTTCGTCGAGCCACGCCATCGCTCCTCCTCTCCTTGGCCTCAGCCTTGCTTGCCACCCTCGTCCCCTTGGCCACTCCCATGGTGACCGCGCAAGAGCCCCTCCCCACCATAGCCGAAAAAACCCGGGGCACCACCGCCAAGGAGGGCTTCTTCAACCTCTACTGGCACGACGGCGACGGCGTCCTCTACTGGGAAATGGATCTCACCGCCGGTGAGTTCCTCTACCAGATCTCCATGGGATCAGGGCTCGGGTCGAACCCTGTTGGAATCGATCGCGGCCAGCTCCGCGGCACCCACGTCCTCGAGGTCAGGCGGATCGGACCCCGCGTCCTCCTCATGCAGCCCAACTACCAGTTCCAGGCACGCAGCGACAACCCAACCGAGGTGCAGGCCGTGCGGGACGCCTTCGCCCCTTCGGTGTACTGGGGGTTTGACATCGTGGCCCGTACCGGGGACCGCGTTTTGGTCGACGCCACCCCCTTTTTCCTCCGCGACGCGCGCAACGTGATCGGCCAGATCGCGCAGCGTGGCGAGGGCAACTTCCGCCTCGACGTGTCCCGTTCGGCCGTTCATCTGCCCGCGACGCAGTCCTTCCCCGACAATACAGAGGTGGAGGCGCTGCTGACCTTCACCAGCGACAACCCCGGCGGGCTCGTGAGCGGGGTGGCCGCAAACCCGCGCGCGGTGACGCTCCGCCAGCACCACTCCTTCATCCAGCTCCCCGACGACGGCTACCGGACCCGCATCGCCGACCCCCGCGTCGGCGTCAACGGCCCGACCATCTTCGACTACGCCACCCCCATCGACGAGGACCTGCGCCTGCGCCTCGCCGCCCGCCACCGCCTCCAGAAACGCAACCCGGGCCCGGAGCCGTCCGAGCCCGTGGAGCCGATCGTGTACTACCTCGATCCCGGCACGCCGGAGCCGATCCGCAGCGCGCTAATCGAAGGGGCTGCGTGGTGGGGAGAAGCCTTCGAAGCCGCGGGGTTCATCGACGCCTACCGGGTCGAGGTGCTCCCCGAAGGCGTCGATCCGCAGGACATCCGCTACAACATGATCCACTGGACGCACCGGCGCACGCGCGGGTACTCCTACGGCAACACGGTCATCGATCCGCGCACGGGCGAGATCATCCGCGGGGTGGTGAACCTGGGGAGCCTCCGCCTGCGGCAGGACTACCTGCTCGGCAAGGGGATGGTGTCGCCCTTCGCGGGCACGGTGGGCGACGGCGCAGACGCCTCGACCGACCCGATGTTCTGCGCCCTCTCGGCCGCCCCCGGCTTCGAGTACCTGGCCCAGGTCGCCGGCAACTCGGACGCGGTCGAGATGGCTCTCGCCCGGGTACGCCAGCTGTCGGCCCACGAAGTCGGCCACACGATCGGCTTCCCGCACAACTACGTAGCCAGCACTTACGGCCGCGAAAGCGTGATGGACTATCCGGCCCCGTACGTCGAGATCGACGCCGACGGAAACCTGGACCTCTCGAACGCGTACGTGCAGCGGATCGGCGAGTACGACAAGCTCTCGGTCAACTGGCTCTACCGGGAGTTCCCCGAGGGGACCGACGAGGCGGCCGCGCTCGAGGAGATCGTCCGGCAGGGCATCCGCGACGGCCTGATCTTCATGGCGCACACCAACAACAACTTCATCGGCGCGGGACACCCCTACGCCGGCGTGTGGGACAACGGCGCCAACCTGGTCGACCACCTCAAGCACGAGATCGAGGTCCGCAACATCGGAATGCGGGATTTCGGCGACCACATGATCCGCGCCGGGCGCCCCCTCTCCGATCTCGAGTACGTGCTGCTGCCGCTCTACATGCACCACCGCTTCCAGCTGCGCGCCGCCGCGCAGAGCCTGGGCGGGGCCGACTACAGCTACGCCGTGAGGGGCGATGGTCAGATCCCCGTCGCGATCGTGCCGGGCGAGGAGCAGCGCGACGCCCTCGAGACGATCCTGTCGGCGCTCACGGTGGACTTCCTGGCGCTGCCCGAGGAAGTGGTAGCGATGATCCCGCCGGGGGCGTTCCGCCACCAGGAGGGCGAGGTCTTTCCGGGCCACACCGAGCTGCTCTTCGACCCGCTGGGCGCGGCCGAGGCGGCAGCCGACTTCACCGTGGGCGAGATCCTGCACCCGGCCCGCATGGCGCGGCTGGTCGTCTATGGCAGCATGGACGACAACCCGGATCTGGAGGAAATCGTCGACCGCCTCATCGAAGCCACATGGAGCGCCACCGCGCAACGCGACGAATACCGTACACGCGTACAGCACGTCATCCAGCGCGCGGTGGTGGACCGCATGATGCGCCACGCCGGCAGCGCGGGCACGATGACCGAGGCGCGGGCGGTCCTCTCCGACCGGCTGGATCGCTTGGCGGGTCAGCTCGAGGCGCTCATGGCGGCGTCGCCGCACCAGCGGCTGGTAGCGGCCGACATTCGCCGCTGGCAACAGCGGATCGACAACACGACGCCGGCGCCGGCGCTGCAATTGCCCGCCGGGGACCCGATCGGAGGAAACGGGGGAAGCCGTCGGTCGAGGTAGGGGCCGTCCAAGGAGCCGCGGGACTGCCAACCCGCGGCAGAACCGGGGGACCGGCCCTTCCTTGCATAGTGCTAGCAGATTCTGCTGTCACTCGTCACCGGCGCCCCCCCTTCAGCTGACCGGCTTCTGAAACCGGTACCCGAACCCCCGCACGGTCTCGATCCACTCACCCGCGGGGCCGAGCTTCCCCCTGAGCCGCCGCACGTGCATGTCGACAGTGCGGGTCTGCAGCCGGCTGGCCGCCACGGAATCCACATCCCAGGCCTCGGAGAGCAGTTGGCGCCGGCTCTGGGTGCGGCCGCGTCGCTCCATCAGCGTCTGCAGGAGGCGGAATTCGGTCGGCGTGAGCGGGACCTCCTCATCGTCGATCGCAACGATATGGGCGCCAACGTCCATCCGGAGCGGTCCGGCCCGCAGGATGCGCCCACCCCCGGTGGTGGCCCGGAGTTCTCCCTTTGCACGCCGGAGGATCGCGTCCACACGAAGCACCAGCTCGCGCGGGCTGAAGGGCTTGGTGAGGTAGTCGTCCGCGCCGAGCTCCAGGCCCTGGATACGGTCGGCCTGGTCCTTCTTCGCGGTGAGGATCAGAACGGGCACTGCCTGGGTGGCGGGGTTGTCGCGGAGCGCCTTGAGTACGTCGTCCCCCGAGATCTCCGGCAACATCCTGTCAAGCACGAGAAGGTCGGGCAGGTCCCGGTGCAGGGCATCCAGGGCAGCCGCGCCGGTGAGTGCCGTCTCGACCCGGTAGCCTTCGCGGGTGAGCTGGTAGGCGATGAGCGCCGCGATTTCGGCTTCATCCTCGACGACCAGCACGCGCGGAGGCGTCTTTGTTTCACTCATGTGGGCCCGTGGGTTGGCCGCGCTGGTGGCGGCTCCCGATCCATGGGGGGAGTGGTCTCATGCTCCCTCCCGCCGAAGGCCGTGCCTCGCTGTCCGACCACTCCGTAGCGGTCACGAAGTTCAGGGTCCTCGTCGTAGTAGCGAAGAATCTTGAAGTCCGCCGTTCCTCTCCAGAACATCCTTGAACAGCTGAGTCCTGTAAAGCCTTCCCGGGTCCGAAAACGGGTGTAGCAGTCCGTGTGGACCGAGAAGGTCTCGAGGCCTGCGTCTCGCCGAGGCACTCGACCGACTCGAATTCGAGGGGTTGCGCCGCCGCCCGCACGGACGATTACGGTCACACGCTTGCCAGCCGCGGTTCTCTGTGTATGATCTCCGGTGTCCACACGCAGATAAGGCCCGAAGAGCGTCGGCAGCGTTGGCGCAGATACCCGGCAATCCCATGAAACGACGCTGGTGCGGTTCCGGTTCGGTGGCGGGATTCGGCTCCGCAGGCTGGCCCGACCCGGCCAGGGGAATCTCTTGCGCCAGCCTGTGCGTGGCGGCGGGCGCGTTTTCAGCGTGAGTCCCCGTCACACGAAGGACACCGGGGGGGACAGTCTTTCGCGGGCGGTCCGCAGGACCGAGGGCGTGCAGCCATGGCGCCGCGTGTTTCACATGCTCTGCGGGGTGGCGATGGCGGCCGCCGTGCACCTCATCGGACCGGGGTCCGTGGTGCCCGTGGCAACGCTGGCCGGCGCGCTGGCCGCGGCCCTGGCGCTGGACTGGATCCGGCTGCGGTCCCGGGCGGCCAACAGGAGATTCTTCCGCTTCTTCTCGGCTCTGGCGTCTCCGCGCGAGGCCCGCAAGCTGGCATCATCGACCTGGTTTCTGCTGGGCGCACTGACCGTGCTCGTCGTAACGCCGGACCGCGTGTTCGTCCCGGCGATGCTGGTTCTGGCCTTGGCCGACCCGTCCGCGAGTGTGATCGGGCGGCTGTGGGGCCGGCACAAACTGGGCAAGGGGAGCTGGGAGGGCACGGCGGCCTTCTTCGTGGTTGCGACCGCCGTCCTGGTCCCGTTCGCCGGCCTGCAGGCGGCGCTGGTCGCGGCCGCGGCGGTCGCGGTTCTCGAAGTGATGCCCATCGGCATCGACGACAACCTGACGGTGCCGTTGGCTACCGCCCTTGTGCTCTGGCTGTTGGGAGCCGCCTGAGTCCTTCCGGACCGTCCGGCGCGGTCAAGCGGTGGTGTTGTCCGCGGCCACGCGTCCGCGTCCCCCGGTAACTTCGGCGATCGCCGGGGCAAGATCTTCCAGGTGATGGCTGGGAACCAGGATCCGGTAGTGGACATCCGCACCGAAGGTCCGCTCGTTGACGGTGGCACCGAAGTCCTCGAGAACGCGGTCCACCCGCCGCACCGCGTCATAGGCCACCGTGACCACGACCGCCCGCCGCTCCACCTTTTCCACGGTTGGGCACACCTGCAGGACGTGCTTCACGCCCGCGGCATAGGCGCGAGCGAGCCCCCCCGTCCCCAGCTTCACCCCTCCGTAGTAGCGCGCGCACACCACCACCACCTCGCCCACCCCCGAGTGCAGCAGCGTGTGCAGCATGGGCCTGCCCGCCGTACCGTGCGGCTCCCCTGCGTCGCTCATGCCGACTTGGGCCGTCGAGCCCGGTTGGCCCGCGTTGTACGCCCAGCAGTAGTGGGTCGCGCCGGGAAACCGTTGACGCGTCTCCCGTACGAACCGCACGGCCTCCACTCTGCTGGCCGCCCTGCCCGCGCGGGTCACGAAGCGGCTCCGCCGGACCACGTCCTCGACTTCGGCGACCGCCGCGGGAACTCGGTAGGCATCCATGGCCGGGGCACATGTGAAGTGGACTTTCCAATTCGAAAACACCACCTTACTCTACTACCGCGTGACGCGGATCGGAAAACGCCGCACCCAATCGGACCCTTACCGGGAGAAAGCGTGAAGAGGACAGGCGACTCCGCCTCTCGGCCCACCGGGGATTCGCAGAGGGAAGTGCCCCTGCGCGTCCTGGCCGACATCCCCCTGGAAGAGGAAGTCATCCTGGTGCGGATCGACGTGGCCGGGGATGACGTGGTGCCGCTGCTGGAGCAGGGCATCGTGCCGGGCTGCAAGCTGTGTCCGGTGCGGCATGCTCCCGTGGGCGGGCCGACCGTCTATCGCGTGGACGGCGCCCTCGTCGCGCTCCGGAGAGAGACCGCGTCCTGTCTCTGCGTGCGCAGTGCACTGGAAGCCGCGGGGGTTCTCGACTCGAATTGAACGCGGGTAGCGCGTCCGCCACACTGTCGGCGGAAGCGGCCGAGGGAACCGCGGCGGACGCCGCCCGCCCGCTGGTCGCGCTGGTAGGCCCCCCCAATTCGGGGAAGTCCACTCTCTTCAACAACCTCACGGGTCTGCGCCAGAAGGTCGCGAACTACCCTGGGGTCACGGTCGAGCGACGGTCCGGCGTGGCCGATTCGGATGCCGGTCCGGTCGAGTTGATTGACCTTCCCGGCGTGCACGGACTCTCTCCCCGCAGCGTGGATCAGATGATCACGCACAATGCGCTGCTCGGCGAACTGGAAGGTGACCGAAAGCCAGATGCGGTCGTGCTGGTGCTCGACGCCACCCGTCTCCGGTCCCACCTGATGGTCGCGGAGCCGGTGCTGGGGCTCGGGCTGCCGGCGCTGGTCGTCCTCACCATGGCCGACGAACTGGACCGCCGCGACGGTGAGCTCCGTAGCGCCCGGCTGTCGCGGGACCTGGGTGTCGAAGTCGCGCTGGTGAACGCCCGCGACACCGGCACGCTGGAACCCGTGCGCCGTTTCCTCACCGCCCTCCACACGGGTGGGGAGGAGGTGCGCGCCTGTCCGATCGTCGTCGCGGCCGACCACCTCGAGGGGCACCCGTCGGGCCGCTCTCTCCCCGTCATCGACGTCTTCGCCGCCCGGCGCGAGCGCGCCCGGGAACTGGGACGGTCGGCCGGGTTCAAGGCGCCGCGGCCGTCTCGGTTCACGAACCGGCTCGACGGCCTCGTGCTGCACCGTGTGTGGGGGCCGGTGATCTTCGCCGTGGTGGTGGGGCTGGTCTTCCAGGCCATCTTCACGTGGGCGGTTCCCCTGATGGACGGCACCGAAGCGCTGATCGGGGCCTCGGGCGCATACCTCTCGGGCGCGCTGCCCGACACCTGGTTCCGCGCCCTGCTGATCGACGGGGTTTGGGCGGGGGTGGGGTCGGTGCTCGTCTTCCTGCCCCAGATCCTCATCCTCTTCTTCTTCATCGCGATCATGGAGGACTCCGGGTACATGGCCCGCGCGGCGGTGATTGCGGATCGCGTCATGCACCGCGTGGGACTCCAGGGCAAGTCCTTCCTGCCCCTGCTCTCCGCCTACGCCTGCGCGATCCCCGCGATCATGTCCGCGCGCACGGTGGAGGACGAACGGGACCGCATCGCCACGGTGTTCATCGCGCCGTTCATGACCTGTTCCGCCCGGCTTCCCGTCTACGCGCTGCTGATCGCGGCCTTTGTCCCCGCCGGGCCGCTCCTGGGACCGTTCCTGGGACGTCGCACCGCCGTCCTCATCGGCCTCTACGCCCTCGGGCTCCTGGCGGCGGTCGGCACGGCGGCGCTCCTGAAGAGCACGCTGCTGCGCGGCAGGTCCATGCCCTTCGTCATGGAACTGCCCCCCTACCGCTGGCCCAGCGCCCGCTCGATCGGGACGCGCCTGCTGGACCGCACGAAGATCTTTCTGCGGCGCGCCGGCAAGATCATCCTGGCCGTGACCATCGTGCTGTGGATCCTTGCCCAGTTCCCGAGGACGCCGGCCGGGGCGCCACCCGAGATCGGCGACAGCGCGCTCGGTCGCATGGGACAGGTCGTCGAGCCGGCGATCGAGCCGCTCGGTTTCGATTGGCGGGTCGGAATCGGGCTGGTCACGTCGCTGGCCGCCAGAGAGGTGATCGTTGGCACCCTGGGCACGATCTACGGGGTGGAGGCGGAGGACGACCAGGACTTCGAACTGCGCGCCGCCCTGCAGCAGGATCTGGATTTCGGGGCCGCGGTGGCGCTGCTCATCTTCTTCGTCTTCGCGCTCCAGTGCATGTCCACCGTGGCCGTGATGCGCCGGGAGACGGGGGGCTGGCGATGGCCGATTCTGCAGTTCTGCTACATGCTGACCCTGGCGTACGTGGGCGCCTGGGCGGCGAACACGCTGTTGTGACGGTCGGGCCGGCGCAGTGCAAATCGCGTGCCCAGCCGTCGACGCGACGGGAGCCCTGCAGCGATTGCATGTACACTACACCTTCCATAATGGAAAGTAGTCATTACATTGGGTAACGCCAAAGCCAAACCGTCCAGCCAGGATGCATCGCCGGTCGAAAGCCGGGGGGAATTCCTCCGCGGGAGGCTGGCAGTCCTCACAGTGCTCGCGGGGTTGTCGGGTTGCACCCCCGATCAACCCCCTGTGGTGGGAGGTGCCGCTGTGGTGGACGACCGGGGTCGCGCGCACGAGCCCTCCGCCCCCCTCACCCGCATCGTCTCGCTGATCCCGGCTGTCACCGAGACGCTGGTGGCGATCGGCGGTGCGGACCGACTGGTCGCCCGCACCCGCTACGACGAGGATCCCGCGTTGGCGGACCTGCCGTCGGTGGGCGGCGGGATCGACCCCAGCCTCGAGTTCCTGGCGCAACTCGACCCCGACCTTGTCGTCCTGTGGGCCTCCGGTGCGAACGGGGTCCTGCTCGAGGACCGCCTCGATGAGATCGGCCTGGACTGGTACGCTGCCGCCATCCAGACGGTAGACGACTTCCGCCGGCACGCGCGCAACCTGGGCCGCCTGGCCGGTCTGTCCGACGCTGCCGACTCCGTGATCGCCCGGGTGGAGCGCGACCTTGCGGCCGCGGAGCGGTTGTGGTCGGGCCGGGACCCGGTGGAGGTGGTGTATGTCGTGCAGCTCGAGCCTCCAATGACCGTCGGGCCCGGCACCTTTCTGGACTCGCTGCTCGGCACGGCAGGGGCCGTCAACGCCTTCGGCGACATCGCGGGGTCGTGGCCGCTGGTGAGCATGGAAGAGGTTGTGAGGCGGGACCCAGACTACGTGATCATGCCGGTTCAGGGCTACGGCACGCCCGAGGCGCGGCCAGGCTACCGCGACCCTTCCATCGGCCGCCTGGGCGCACGACCGGGCTGGTCCGCGGTCCCGGCGGTGGCGGTGGGCCGGGTCATCTCGGTCGATGGATCGCTCTTCGGCCGACCGGGGCCGCGGATGGGCGAAGCCGCGCTCTACCTGGCCACTCGCCTGCACGGGTCACGCTGAGGTCCCTCACCACCCGGCCTCCTGCCTGAGCGGCCCCCGCTGACGCCACGATGTAACGTCGCTGCCCGGCCCGCGGTCCCCGCTGACGTCACGCTGTAGCCTGGCGACCCGGGCTCACGGCCCCCATTGACGCCCGCTACGGAATCAGCACCCTCGGGGCCCGCTTCACGAAGAACACGCCCTCCTTGCCCGAGGTCACCACGATGATTCCGCTCTCGAAGTACGGGTAGTTGCTCCACGACCCGTCGAAGCCCGGCGCGTCCTCGCCCCACGGCACCGTGTCGAAGAAGCCGGTCTCCACCGGATTCTCGCGGTCGGAGATGTCCAGCACGCGCAGCCCGCTCACGTAGTTGGACTGGTACATGAAGTCGCCGCGGATGTACAGGTTGTGGTCCGACGAGGTGTTCTCCGAGAAGTGCTCCTTGACCAGGATCGGGTCGTCGAGGTCCTTTACGTCCCACACCAGAGTGCGGGTGTTCGAGACCATGCCGTCCAGCTCGTCGAGCTCGTCGTTCATGTAGAAGTACTCGTGGGCCTCGTCGATCCAGCCCTGGTGGGAGTAGGAGGCGCTGGGGTACGTGCTCATGGCCAGTGCGACGGGGGCGTTCTTGTCGGTGACGTCGGCGATGCTCAGCGCAGTCTCGTTGGAGCCGAAGCAGATCTCCTTGCCGCGGTGCTCCGCGTCGGGCCCGTCGTAGATGATGCACATGGCGTCGTGGCTGTAGCCGGTCTGAGCCCGTCCGGTGGCGGCGTCGGCGAAGCAGCCGGCGAAGGTCGGATTCCGTGGATCGCGGATGTCGATCATGTGGAGCCCGCCGCCGCAGGTGTCGCCGCCGCCGCTGGATCCCACCGAGTACGCGAAGCCGGTGGCCTCGTTGATGACGATGTTGTGGGCGCTGTGGATCCCGTCGTAGCGTGCCGTTTCCTCGAAAATGACGGGTTCTCCGGTGGCTTCACGCAGCTGGGTGAGGTCGAAGATCTGCATGCCGTGCCGGCCCGAATTGTCGGAGACGATGAAGGCGTGATCGGCGTAGACCTTGATGTCGCGCCACGTGCTCGGACTGGCCCCCTCGGTCAGTGGCAGGTTGCCGGCGTTTCTCGGGTGCGCAGGGTCGCTGAGGTCGATGAAGGAAGTACCGTCGTAGCGGCCCACGATCGCCCACTCCGTCCCCGTGACCGGATCCGTCCACCCCCACACGTCGTTGACCTCGGCGCCGCGCCCGCCGCCCAACTGCTGCACCGGCAGAAAGGACACGATGTCGACGTTGGCGCAGGTGAAGACATCGGCGGACCCGTCCTGGCAGGCGACCTCGTCACCGGTGATCGGGTCGAGACCGGCGACTTCACTGGCCACGCGGACCCCCCGGTTCCAGCCATCGCCTTCGCGCTCGATGATCGCGGCTGTGCCCAGACCGTAGTCGTCACCTTCCACCCCCACGATCCCGACGTCTTCGCCCAACGCGAGAACCGACCCCATCTGGTCGCCCGGGGACAGTCCATCCACGGAGAACTTCGTCATCGCGCCCCAGCCGCCGCCTCCGGGCTCCGGGGACATCACGTAGAAGCGTCCCTCGAATCCTCCGGCTCCCGGTGCCGCAATCCAGATGTCGTCGCCACTGAGCGCAACGGCGCTGCCGAACCGGGTCCCGTAACTCCCGTCGAATGGTCGGTAGGTCGCCTCCGGGCTCCATTCACCCGAAGACTCGTCAAGGACGTAGCGGTAGACCGCGCCGACAAACCCGTCCTGGTGCGGTGCGCCGATCACGGCCGTGCCGTTTCGCATCACCAGCGCCGACCCGAACCCGGTCCGACCCGTGTCTTCCGGTTGCAGCTTGGCCGTCTCGGACCAGCTTCCATCAGCCCCGCGGCGAAAAACGTACACGGCACCCCGGCCCTGGTTCTTCCGCGCAGTCCCTATCAACGCGTAGTCTCCTTCGACTGCCATCGCACCCCCGAACCAGTCCTGCGGCTCGGCGTCGCTCGCCATCAGCTTGGCCGTTTCACTCCACCGGCCGGAATCGTCGCGTGCGAGCACGTAGACGGCGCCGCGACCTTCATCGTGGCCCCAGGCGGCCACGAGGGCCAGGTCGTCCCCCACCGCAATGGCACGCCCGAAGGCTTCACCCGCGACCACGTCACTGGCGGAGATCCTGGCCGTCTCGGTCCATTCCCCCGCTTGGTTCCTTCGGAAGACATAGACCGCGCCCCGGGTTTCGTCGATGACCGTGGATCCGACCAGGAGGTCGCCACCCACTACCGCCAGCGCCCGCCCGAAGTGGTCCCCGTCTGCCGCGTCCGAGGCGGAAAGACGCTGCACTTCAGTCCACCCGCCTCCGTTCCTCCGGTAGACATACACGTACCCCGGAGCGCGTTCGTTGAGCGATTCGCCGATGAGGACATCGCCCCCGCTCATGGCGGCGGAGCTCCCGAACCCCTGTGCCGTGACCTGCGAAGGCTGCAGGAAGAAAACCAGCGACGCGAACAGTGGAAGAATGGACAGCCTCACGATCGTCACCTCGTTGCTTTGGGTTTGCCCGGCCCCCCGGGTGACGGGGTACCGGGAGCTGGATGGCGGTGCGGCCGAAATGCCGCCCCCGGGTGTCTGCGGTCTGTCAATGCATCCCGGTGACACCAATCAATCCTACTACGAAACCGCCGGCGGCCGCTTCTTCAGCACGAAGAGCCCTTCCTTGATGCTCGACACGATGATCACCCCGCTCTTGAAGTACGGATAGACGCTCCACGCCCCCGCGAACCCCGCCTTGTCCTCGCCGAAGGGCACGGTGTCGAAGAACCCGACCTCGCGCGGCTCCTCCGGGTTCGAGATGTCCAGGATCCGCAGCCCGCTGAGGTAGTTGGCCTGGTACATGTAGTCGCCGAGCACGTACAGGTTGTGGTCCGACGACCCGGTCGTACCCAGGTGCTCCTTGACCAGCACCGGATCATCGAGTTCGCTGATGTCCCAGATCAGCGTGCGCGTGCGGGACACGTTGCCCGCGAGCTCGTCGGTCTCGTCGTTCATGTAGAAGTAGCGATGATCGTCCGACAGCCACCCCTGGTGCAGGTATCCGCTGTTGGGATAGGTGGCGCTGGACAGGGCCACGGGCTCCTCCTTGTCGGTCACGTCCGAGATCGAGAGCGCATTCTCGTTGGCTCCGAGGCAGATTTCGCGATCCCGGTACTGTTCGTCGGGGCCCCGATAGCGCACGCATTGGGCGTCGTGGCTGTAGCCGGTGCCCATGTTCCCCGTCGCGGCGTCGGCGAAGCAGCCCGCGAAGGTGGGATTCTGCGGATCCCGGATGTCGACCATGTGAAGACCTCCACCGCACGTCTCCCCACCGCCCGACGCCCCCACCACGTACGCGAAGCCCGTCTCCTCGTTGATCACGATGTTGTGGGCCGAGTGGATGCCATCGTACCTGGCCGTCGGCTCGAAGGTCATTGGAGGATCGCTCACGTTGCGCAGCCGGGTGAGGTCGAAGACCTGCACGCCGTGCGCCCCGGCGTTGTCCGCCACCACGAAGGCGTGGTCGCTGTAGACCTTGATGTCACGCCACATGTTGGGCGTGGCCCCTTCGGTGAGCGGCAGTTCGCCCAGGTACACCGGGTTGGAGGGATCGGTCAGGTCGACGAAGGTCGTTGCGTCCGAACGCCCCATGATGGCGTATTCGCGCCCCGTTTCGGAGTCCGTCCACCCCCACAGGTCGTTGGCGACCGCGCCCCGCTGGCCGCCCAGGTCATGGGTGGGCACGAAGGCGACCAAGTCGACCTCGCCGCATGCGAATCCCCCCGCCGAGCCTCCATCGCACCCGATCTCGCCGCCGGTAAGCGCCTCGATTTCGCCCCCCTCGTCAACGATCCTGCCCTCCGACCGCCACCCGTCGGGAGTCCGGCCGAAGAGGAACCCGACCCCATCGAAGAAATCGGCGCCGGGCGCGCCCACCACCGCCACATCCCCGCCCAGGGCAACGGAGAGACCGTAGAAGTTGAACGGTCCACCGGAGCCGAACTCGGCGACCTCGGCCCAATCCCCGGACTCATCGCGGCGGAACGCGTATCCACCGCCAAGACCTCCTCCCGCCAACGGCGTCCCTGCAACGAGGTCGTCTCCGGAGGCGGCGACCGCCATTCCGAACCCGGACGCCGCGACCGGCGTTCCCGGCTGGATCGTGTGTGCATGCGTCCACTCCGTGCCCGCGCCTCCCCCGGCCGGGGTGAAGTGATAGACGGCACCGCTCAGCTGCCCGCCGAGTGGCGCACCCGCGAAGACCTCGCCCCGCGACACGGCCACGCTGGCTCCCATGGAAGCCGGGACAAGTTCGGGTGGCTCGAGACGTATGAGCGGTGTCCACGTCCCCGTCGCCCCGCCGAAAAGATAGACCGACCCCGGCTGCAGGTCGGGAACGCCTGTTCCCGGGATCAGGGAGATCGCCCCGCCCGGCGCGCCGACCGCCAGCAGGTCGTCCTCCAGGTCGAGCGAGGTGCCGTACCCCGCGCCGTCGGGCAGGTCGGCGGGCTGGAGGGCTCCGCTTGGCGAGTAACCGACCCCATACGCCCGGAAGCCGAATACCGCGCCCCTGCCCTCGTCCGCCCCGGGTGCACCGACGAGGATGTCGCTCCCGTTCGTGGCCACCGCGGCCCCGAAACGGGCGTCCGCCGGTGCCTCGCCCCAGGCGAGCCGCTGAATCCGCGACCACCCGTCGCCCTCCCGGCGGTACACGTAAACCGCGCCGGTCCCTTCTCCGGGCGCGCCGACAACGAGCACGTCGCCGCTCACGTCCAACCCTTCGCCGAAGCCCGTGGCGGCATCGGTCACGGGCGTTGGCAGCGATGCCGTTTCGGTCCACCCGTCGCCTGCGCGGGTGAAGATGTGCACGCCCCCTGCGCGGTTTCCCGGCATGGGGAAGATCGCGAGCCCGCCGGGCCTTGCCACGAAGATCTCGTCACCCTGCACCACGACGCTGGCTGAAAACGCGGTCGCGACGGTTGGAGACGGGATGGATCCGGCGGTTGTCTGTCCGGCGACCCCCGAAGGCGGGCTGACAAGGAGTCCCACGGCAATGCTGACGTAAAGTCCTGCGAGGCGGGTGTGCATGGTGTTCGGATTTCCAGGTTGGGGGGCGTGCTTTGGAGCGACTCCGGGCGGGCGAGCCCGACCGATCCGGGCACAATAATCAAACCATGCGCGCCGGCCCACCGGATCGGGCCGGAGCGACCTCCCGCTGTGGGCGCTCGCGGTTCGAGATGTCCACGATCCTCAGGCCGCTCTGGTAGTTCGACTGGTACATCAGGTCGCCCCGGATGTAGAGATTGTGGTCCGTGGTGCGGGTCTCGCCTCCGATCGAGCCGGCCAGGACGGGGTCGGCCAGGTCCCGCAGATCCCACACGAGGGTTCGCGTATTCCGCTCACCGGCCGCCTCGTCCATTTCGTCGTTCAGGTAGAAGAACTCGTGCTCCTCGTCCATCCATCCCTGGTGGGCATACCACACGCGGGGATAGGTCGCCACGGCGATGGTGAACGGCCGACCCTTGTCCGTCACATCGACGATGGCCACCGCGGTCTCGTTGGCGCCCACACAGATCTCGCGTCCCCGGTAGTCGGTGTCGGGCCCGCGGTAGACGATGGGTGAGATCGAAGACCTGCATGCCGTGTGCGCCCGCCCCGTCGGAGACGACGAAGGCATGGTCACGATAGACCTTCATGTCCCGCCACAGGCTTTCCCGCGCGCCGTCGGTCATCGGCAGCACGCCGGCGTGCACCGGATTCTCGGCATCGCTCAGGTCGATGAAGGAGGTTCCGGCGGAGTGTCCCACCAGCGCCCATTCCGTGCCCGTCGCGGGGTCGGTCCATCCCCAGATGTCGTTCGTCGAGCCATCGAGCGACGCGCCGATGTCGGCCAGACGGAGGAACGCAACCAGGTCGACGTTCTTGCAGGGGAACCCGCGGGCCCATCCTCATTCGCACGCCACGGTGCCGCCGGTGATCGCGACCTCTCCCGGTGGAATCGTGTCCACAACCACGCTGCGGACGACCGGTCCGGCATGGTCACCTTCCACGCAGGCCGACAGGAAGGTCCCCGGCGCCGCGACCAACGCGGCGACACGAACCCCTCGAATCCTGCGCGCCATGACGATTCTCTCCTGGGGCAGTGTGTTCCGATGGGATACGTCCACCGGCTCGGCCGCCCAGCCCCGGAAAAAGGACCGAACTGTCCCAACAATTGTATGCGTGAAGAGCGCTGGTTCCCTTCGGTAGAGCTTAGCGGAGCCTGTGGAGGGATCGGCGGCGGGAAGCGGGCTGCGGTGGACCTGGGCCGGATTGTTACGCGTCAGCGTCCTTGAAGTAAAACATACTTTACATTTTGTAATGTGTAGATTACTATTGAGGCGCGGTGTCCCAGATCGTGTCATCTTGAAAAACAATCTGTCCGCTACCGCGCCCGGAGATCCGCATGCACTCTGCCCGCATCCGCCCGCTCGTCGCCACCGCGCTTGCCGCAGGGACTGTCGGAGCCGGCACGTCCTGCGACCCGGGCCCGCGTCCCGCCCATCTGGCCACAGCCCACCAGATGGGTCCGGTTGCATACCGCGATCCCGCAGGCGGCGTCTCGCCCGACGGACGCTTTCTCGCCTACACCCAGGGCCGCGAGTTGCTCGTGCATGACCTTGCCGGAGGCGAGATCCGCAGCCTGGGCCTCGCTCCCAGCCAGCTCCGCTACGTCACCTGGCATCCGGACAGCGATCGCCTGCTCGTCCACGAACGCTCCTTCAACCGGCGCCGGCAGGCCTGGTTCGTCTACAACGTTGAAAGCGGCGCCAAGCAGACCATGTGGGGTACCGGGTACGCCACCGGCCTGCCCTCTCCGTCCACGCTGCTGGAACTCGGTTGGGCGCCCGACGGCGAATCGGTGGTCGGTGTCGTGAGGAACGGGAAGGTCTCCCGGGTCTGGCGTATCCGCGCCGACGGCACCTCCGGCGAGGTCGTGGCCGAAAGCCTGCGCCTTTCCTACCCGGTGGTCTCGCCCATTGGCGAAGTCGCGTGCGTCGAGCGGTATGGAGGCGTGCAGCACCTCCGCTACCCGTGCGCTGAACCGCGCGTCCACTGGCTGGACGGGCAGCAGCCGTACGGACGCGTCGCGTTCTCCGCCGATGGCACCACCATCTACTACGCCGCACCGAACGACAACGGTGTCCTCGAACTCTGGTCGAGACCCGTCGGGGGTGGCGAAGCCCGCCAACTGGCGGTCGCCGAGCGCGACGCGTACGGTCCCGCCGTTACAGCTGGCGGCGACGTCGTCTACCGGAGCCAGCACTACATGGTCTCCCTGTCCGCGGTCCCCGCCGGGGTCGGCCCCCCCAGACGGATCACCACCTTTCAGTCCGAAACCCCGGCCTGGAGCCCCGACCGCACCGAGATCTCGTTCACCTTCGGCCGCTGGCGCGTGGCCACCGACGACGTGAACTATCCCGACATCGACCAGCACATCGGCGTCGTGGACGCGACCTCGCCGTCGCCGAAGAACGCGCCCGACCGGATCGTCCGTAGCTCGTACTCGGAAGATCAGGGCATGCACTGGTCGCCGAACGGCCGCTGGATCACCTACCACAGCCACATCGGCGGCACCGACGACACGTACCTGATCCCCGCCGACGATCCCTCGGACCCCCGCATCATCTCGGAGGAGGGCCACGAGACCGGATGGCCCCGCTGGTCACCCGACGGCCGCTGGATCGTCTTCCCCAGCTACACCCGCGACGCGGCCGGGGCACGCAGGAGTTTCCTGTACATCATCCCCGTCGACCAGGAGACCGGCGTGACGCTGCCGCAGCGAGCGGTGGACCTGGCCGGCTTCGGCCACGACGCGCTCCAGGCCGAGTGGACCCCGGATTCGGAGGGACTGGTGTTCGAGGCGGCCGAGGGAGCGGGCAGGAAGGCGCTATACCGGGTCCCGCGCGACGGCGGCGTCCCCGAGCGCTTCCACGAATGGGCATCGGACCAGGTGCATTCGGGGATCGCGGTATCGCCGGACGGCAGGTGGGTCGCGTACATCGGCCCGGACGAGGCGGGGTTCTTCCAGGTATACCGGGTGCCGCTGGGTGGGGGGACGGCGGAGCAGGTGACGATGGATCCGGCGCGGAAGACGCAGCCGGCCTACGATCCGACGGGGAAGTGGCTGGCGTATACGGTGTTCAGCTACGAGGCGCGGTTCTGGCGGTTGGGGGGATAGCCCCTACCACCGCCGCATCTTCCCCGTCACCTCCACGTCGACCTTCACCCCGTCCACCGACCGCGGAATCTTCGCCCGCAACCGTGGGTCATCGCGCTCCAGGTAGACCTTCACGCAAGCCCTCCCCCCCTTCAGGCCGATCGCCGTACCGGCCACCCCGTCAATCCCGATCACCTTGCGTGTGACCTCCTTGCACGCGTCCTCGAACCGGTCCCGCACGGGGTCAACTCCCGTCGATCGTGATGTCGAAGCGCTTGAGCACCACGTCGATGGGATTGGCCAGCGTACTGTTTTGGCTCCCCGCAAAGAGCAGCCCCACCGGACGTCGCGCATTCGAACCGGAACCACCGGACACGATGAGCGACCCGGAATCTCCCGGTGCCGAGAAGCCATTCCCCGAAATCATGATCTGGCCCACGAAGCGCGCGGTGCCGTCTCGGAAGCCGACGTTCATGGTGGCGTTGATGCCGGTCACCTTGCCCGTGGTGTGGCCGGTCGTGCGTCCGTACTTCTGGACCTCCATTCCGAGACGGGCCGCGGTTGTCTCGCTCTGCGGCGTACCGTAGCCGTTCGGCGGGGTGCTGTTGCCGAGCTGCTCGGTGGAGGTTGCCGCGATGGCCGCGTCGATGCGGTTCTCGGGGCAGGTGGGGAAGGGGGCGCAGAAGCGGATGGGCTCGAAGTCGTGCAGCGTGCCGATCGCGTCGTCGGGGTTCACGCCCCCGTCCACCGTGCCCGGCTGAAGGATGTGGTCGCCCAGCTTGGCCGCGTTGCGGTTGGCGTAGACATGGTTGTTGCTGAGAGCAAAGACATCCGCGCCGGAGACGACCCGCGCGGCGATGGTGCCTGCCGTCACGTCGACCTGTCCGGTGGAGACGCCGATGGGCACGGGGCGCGGGAAGGAGCGTTTGGGGTCGGCTTCATCACCGGTGGCCGGCGGCATGTCGCCCCGGCCGGTGAACTCGCCGGTGACCTCGGTCACGAAGGCGTGTCCGTCGAGGCTGGCCGGGAGGCCGAGGACGCCGGAGTGCGCCAGGTAGACCTTGACGACCGGCAGGCCGTTGAGCCCGATCCCCACGGCCGTTCCCGCCACCCCGGGGATGCCGAGCAGGTCCTGGTTGTACCGCTCCTGAACCGCCATGGCGGCCGCGAAGTCGCCGTGCGCAAAGCTGAGGAATTCGGGTCCGACGGTTGCCGGATCGCCGATCGGCCGGAAGAAGAGGACGTCCAGCACCACGGCGGCGGCCAGGGTCGCGAAGCGCACCCCATTCCTCTTGCTCATGTCCGAAACCTCCTTCGCCGCTCGAACGGGTTTGGATATCGGTACTCTCCAAGCCACGGAAAGGTTTCCCTCTCGGGGACGTTTGCGCCAGTGCCGGGCAGGCCGCGGGGTGCCGCCGGACCGGCGCGGCGGCGTCCTCCACCACCGCCTGCCGACGCACCGCGGGGACATCCTCCGCCACCCTGACTGCGCGTTCATACGTCCTCCGGGAACAGTTCGCCCTGGTGCTGGCCGATCTCCGGAGGGAACCTGCGAAGTCCCGCCCGGCGCCCGTTCCACCGGACGGGCATCGGAACATCGACGTAATCCTCGATCGCGGGGTGCTCGCACTTGCGCAGCATCCCGGCCGCGGCCGTCTGGGGATCGGCCAGCGCGGAGGCCACGGTGTGGATGGGGGCGGCGGGGACCTGGTGTTGGCGCAGAATACCCAACAGTGCCTCGGTGGAAAACCGCCGTGTGCGCTCCGCGAGAATCCCCGCCAGCCTCTCCCGGTTCGCCACCCGGGACGGATTCGAGCGGAAGTCGGGGTCCTCCGCCAGGTCGATTTCGAGGGCGTCGCAGAGGCGCCGGAAGATGACGTCGTTGCCGGCCGCGATCATCACGCTGCCGTCGGTGCATGGAAACCCCTGGTACGGCGCGATCATCGCGAGCCCGGTGCCCATCCGTTCCGGCAGCGTCCCCCCGGCCAGGTAGCTCGTCATGTGGTAGGACATCCACGCGAGCGCGGTGTCCAGCAGGGAGACGGTGACGTGACAGCCGTTTCCGTTCTGCTCCCGGTCCATGACCGCGCCCATCACCCCGATCGCGATCCACATCCCCGTGCCCATGTCGACGATCGACGTGCCCACGCGGGCCGGGCCTCCCTCCGCGTCCCCCGTCACCGACATCAGACCGGAGCGCGCCTGCATGAGCGGGTCGTATCCCGGGTCGTCGGCGAGGGGACCCTCGGTTCCGTGTGAAGTGACCGACACGTAGATGGCTCCGGGGTTCGCCGCGCGCACGGCCTCGTACCCGATGCCCAGTCGCTCCGCCACGCCCCGCCGCAGCGCCTGGAGCACCACGTCGGCGCCGGCGGCGAGTTCGAGCGCCCTTTCGCGCCCCCGCGCCGTCTTCAGGTCCAGGACCACGCCGCGCTTGTTGCGGTTCACCACCTGGAAGAGGTGACTGTTTCCACCGACGAACGGAGGTCCCCACATGCGGGCGGGATCGCCGCCGGGCGGTTCCACCTTGATCACGTCGGCGCCCAGGTCGCCCAGGATCTGCGTCGCGAACGGCCCCGCGAGGTTCTGCGTGAAGTCGAGGACGCGCAGCCCCGCCAGCGGCGACGGGGCGTCCCCTGGAGAATTGACGGATGTCACGTCGCGGGGGTCCGCGGCAGGCGGTTGAGCGCCGCCGGACGGCGTCATCCCGGGTTCGGACTGGAACACGCGGATCGTTGTACCTTGCTGGGGTATCTAGGGTGACGCTTCTTTAGAGGCACGGTCACGCAACAGACGGTTGGCTCGCCATCCACTCCGGACGGGAAACCAGCCCCGGCGCGGTGCCGTGATAGAAATATGGAGACGATTCGAATTCCGAACAGCGCGACGTACTCCCCCGTCTCGCTCACCGACCTGATGTTCGCGGCGCCGCTGGCGACCCGCCTCCTTCTCGGGGCCACGCTGCCCGGCCGCCTCGTGCAGGCCGCGGCCGCCGGTGCCTACGCGGGCTGCGTCCTCAGCGACTGGGCCAGTCGGCGCGGCGTGCGAAAGATCGACTTTCTGGCCACCTACGGCGCCGATGTCAAGCACATGGACGAGATGCCGGTGGCCCGGCGCGAGGAGGACGTTCAACGCTACAGCGAAGAGCTGATGCGGATCTACGAGCCCGTCGCGCGGAGCCGGTCGGCGGTCGCGGCCGACATCAACGAACGCCTCACCACGTACATCGCCGGGATCACCGGCCAGCGCGTGGAGACCAGCAGTTCGGTGCGTGAAATGACCCTGGCCCGGCTCATCATGCCCTTCGCTTCGGGAAGCTGCGATGTCCTTTCCGGGGATGTCGCCGTATTCCGCGCCACCGGCGTCTTCGAGCCGCACATCCTGGCCCACGAGTTCTGCCACCGGAAGGGCTACCTCAAGGAGCTGGAGGCCCAGGCGCTGGCCTACCTGGCACTGTCGCGCTCCCGCGATCCGCAGCTCCGCCAGTCGGCGCTGGCCGAACGGGTGTACCGGAACCTCCGCGTGCTCGACAACGACGACCCCGCACGCTACGGCGAACTCCTCGAAGAGACGCCCCTGGACGGTCCGGTCCTCGAGGACTTCCTCCGCCTGCGCCCGCCGGACCAGCGCGCCGGCACCTTCGCGACCGCCATGAGGGAGCTGTACGACTCGCGCATGAAGCTGACCGGCCAGAACGGCCTGTCCGACTACGACCGTGGCTTCACCAACTTCCTGTACACCTACGAGCGTGGAGCGGAGGAGGGTCGGGTGGCCTGATCCTACAGGTACGGCCGCAGCCACCGGTCCACCGAAAAGACCAGCTCGAAGCCGTTCCCCGGCAGCCCCCACACGCCGTCGATCCGCAGGATGTCGTGCAGGGTCGACAGCCCGGCGCCCAGGTAGCCGCGCAACCCATCGGTGGCGGCCACCTCCCATTCATCGGCGAGCGACGCGGGGGTGGCTCCAACTGCGCCCGCACCGGCAAGCAGCCGTGCTGTCAACCACGCGGGCACAACGGATAGCGACGCCTCACCCCGGACCAGCACGAAGCGGCGTCCTCCGTACGTGCGGAACGGGTGGCCGGGAAGGGTGCCCCGTCCTCCCAGGAAGAAGTGGAGCTGGTGTGGCAGGACGCCCCCGGATGCGCCCGCTTCCACGGCCAGCCGGGCCTGGCGGCTGACGTCCTGGGTGGCCAGACGGGCGTCCACGCGTGCCCTGATCGTGGCGCTGCTGTTTCCATCCCACCGGCCCACGCTACCGGTCAGGCCGGTCTCAACACTCCAGGCGGGCACGGATGACCAGCGCATCGTGAACCCGCCGCTGCCGCTCGCGTAAGCTCCTTTCCCCACGGGGCGAAGCGGTCGCTGCCGGTCATCCGAGGCCAGCCCGGCGGACCAGGCGGTGCCGATGCCGTCGAAGTCCTCCCACGCCGCGCCGAGGTCAAGGCTCGCCCCGCCGTCTCCCGTCCGGTGCTCCATCGCCAAGCGCGCGCCGGTTGCGAAGTAGGGGTCGCTATAGTCGAGGTTGCGGAGCACCATCGAGAGGGTGTTCAGCGCCACCGACGCCCCGGACCGGGGTCCCGGATCGCGCAATTGCCGGGCGAACAGCTCCACCGTGCTGATCGTCCCCCCCCCGCCGGCCCGTCGCCCCCGCAACGTCGCCGAAGCCTTCCGGCTCGCAAACCCGTATCCCGCCAGCCCGTGGAGCTTGAGAGAGGGCCGGGGCGAAAACGACGTTCCCATCCCCACGTGCACCCCCTCGGCCCGGTTGGCGCGCAGCACCGACGAGAACCGATCCGTGTATAGGCGGGTCTTCGGCAGCCCGCTTACCAGCTGCCGGCGAGCGATCCGCCTGGCCTCGGCTTCGAGCCGGGCCACGCTCACGGGTGAAAGTCCCTCCTCGGCCATCCGGTCCAGCAGGCCTTCCCGGAATGCGGTGGAGTCGGCGGTGCCGTATGGGACCAGCGTCACCGGGGGTCCCAGAAAGAAACCCGGTTCGAGTTCGGGTTCGAAATCGTAGTTGCCCACCTCCAGGCTGGCCCGGATCACGGTTCCCACCGGGAGGTCGAACTCGGGCATCTCGCGCCGTACCTGCACCTCCTGCCGGTACGGGAGCCAGTAGCTGTCCTCCCACTGCGCCGGCTCCGGCCCGGAAAGGGGGCCACCCGGGCGGGGCAGCAACCAGGGGGCGTGCTCCAGCCGGACGTGGATCCGGTCGGTGCGGGGATCGATGTATGAAGCCGCTGTGAAGCCGAACGACATCCGGGCCAGCGCCCCCGTTTCCTCCTCCAGGTAGACGCTGCCCACGAAAGCGGGCACGTCCTCGCTGCGGGGCCTGACCTCCACCTGATGGACCCGAATGGGGGCGGGCAGGGTCGGGACGGTCATCTGCAGCGTGCTGACGATCCGGTAGCGGTAGAGTGCCTCGCCCTCGGAACCGAGCGGGTGCGGCACGTCCCGCACATCGCGCCCCTGGCCGATCGCGATCCGGTCGCCGAAGCCGTTCTGAACCGCGGTCAGCCGGTCGACGTAGTAGCGGAAGTCCTTGACCGGCAAAAGTTCCTGGCGCCGCAGCCCGCGCACGATCTGGCGCGTCCGCCCGTCGCTGCTCCTGTAGAGGTCCACCGCCACCTGGTCCACCCGCATCGGGACCGGATCACCGCCGTCGTCGCGCTCCAGGTAGAAGTAGATGTGTCCTTCGGCACGGGCCTGGTAGGCGACCGTGTGAGCGTATGTGGCGCCGGACGCTCTGAGTGCGCGCGCACGGTGAACCAGCGACATCGTGGCCGAGTCGTCGAACTCCGCTTCCTGGCAGAAAACCGCCTCCGCGTCCGCCAGGAGGACGCCAACAGCGACCAGAAACCCTAGGTGACGTCGCTGAGCGAGAGTCCGTTTTTCCGCAGGAATGCCGCCAACCCCATCTTGTCGATCGACCGCAAGGCGGAAGTGGAGACCTTGATCCGCACCCTCTTCCCCAGCTCGGGGACGAAGATCCGCTTCGTCTGCAGGTTCGGCAGCTGCCGCTTCTTGGTCTTGTTGTGAGCGTGGGAGACGTTGTACCCGACGAGGGGCCGTTTCCCCGTGATGTCGCACTTGCGGGACATCGTGATCCTCCGTTCGTACCCCAGAGTCCGTGGATGATTCCGCGCGGAGCCTACTTTTCTTCCTTGAAGAGGACGTGGCGCCGCAGGACGGGGTCGTAGCGCCTGAGCTCCAGACGCTGGGGGTGGTTTCTCTTGTTCTTCGTGGTGCTGAAGCGATAGGGGCTCTCGGTGCTGGACATCTTGATGATGACCCGGGGGCCCTTGCCGGACTTCTTCGCCATGATTCTCTCCTTCGCGGGCCCGCTGGATCTCACCGGCTTCCTCGACCCGGCGCTCGCCGGATCCGCCGTGGGCCGCCAGATAAGATAGCCCGTTGACCGCATTCGTCCAGTCGGAATAGAATGGTTGTTCGCCAATACGGAACCCTGCACACGCGCCCGCCGCGGCAGCGAGACCCGGAATACCGGAAGTGAAGAAAGACATTCATCCCAAGTACCGGCCCGTCGTCTTCCAGGACGTTTCCACGGGCTACGCCTTCCTTACCCGCTCCACCGTCTCGACCAAACGGACGATCCAGTGGGAGGACGGCAACGAGTACCCGCTCGTCACCCTCGAGATCTCGTCGTCGTCGCACCCGTTCTACACGGGCACCCAGCGCCTGCTTGACACTGCGGGCCGCGTGGAGCGCTTCCAGCGCCGCTACGGGATCCAGGAGGAGTAGCAGCCGGAAGACGTCTCCCCGCCTCTTCGCGCCTGCAGGGATTCCTTTCTGGGGTATCGCAGATCCTCTGCGCGGCCCATGCAACCGAAGTGCCCGTCTGCCCGTAGTTTGTGAGAGCACCGGAGAGCTTGCGAGGTGCGGAACCGTCGATCGGTCAGGAGTCGAAACGGGACAGGACATGAGAATATCGGTTGGTGTTTTGATCGGCATCGGGCTGGGGGTGTCACTCGCAATCGCGCGCCAGGCAGCCGCGCAGGACCGGCCGGTGGGCGCTGACTTCACCGACGTCTACCGCGTGGGGGGAGTGAATGCGCCGGAATGGGCACAGTTCACCAATCCCACCCGGATGGGGTTCGACGCCAAAGGCAACCTCTACCTTCTGGACCTCGGAGGGTTCCGTATCGTCGTGATCGACAGCGGCGGCAACCTGGTAATGACCGTCGGCCGCAAGGGGGAGGGTCCGGGAGAGTTCCGAACCCCCACCGATGTCGTGGTGTGGCGCGACGGCCGCTTCGGTGTGGTCGACATCGGGCACGCTGCGTATCAGTTGTTCACCCCGGACGGCCAGCTCGAGCGGTTCGTCAAAATGAGTTCGGCCGCTGGCGAGGCTGGAATAGCGGCGGCGCGGTGGGAGGTGCGGGCCGACCCGGCCGGCGGCGCGGTCATAGCAGAGGGAGCCGGGTTCGGCGCAATGCTGGCCTCGGTCTTCATGGACGAGTTGGGCGGCGAGCAGGTTCATGTCGTCGGTGAGGAGGGGAAGTTGGAACGGCTGGATCTGCGAGGTGACGTGGCTGTTGCGGAATCGATCGCGCGGGCAAGGCGAATCCCCCCTGATGAGGAAGACGCTCTCACCTTCGCACCCTCCGTGATCTGGGACGTGTTGCCCGACGGAACCATCGCCTACGTCGACTCCACTGCCTACGAGATCAGTCTGGTCGGGCCCGACGGGAGAACCAGAGGGGTGCTGGAACGAGCACTTTCCCCGGAAAGGGTCACAGCCGGAATTCGCTCGGCCCTGATTGAGCATGAGCTGGAGGAAATGGAAGAGGAACTCGAGGAACAGAGAGAGCGAATGGGCGACCAGTTCGCAGCGCTGTTCACCGACGAAACGTTGGATGGGTTGCGGGAAACCGTCGAGACGCAGGAGTTCTATTCCGAGATCCCCGTGTTGCGATCGCTGCGCGCAACCTGGGAAGGCTCGTTCTGGGTTCAGCGGCGCGGCGAAGAACCGTGGAACGACGGGGGGCCAATCGATGTTCTGGGGGCGGAGGGACAATACCGTGGTACTCTCCCGGCGGGTGATCCGGGGATGCCCAGGGCATTCGGACCGAACGGGCTGGTTGCGTTTGTGGAGCGGGACGAACTGGACGTGCCGACGATTGTGGTGAAGCGGTTGCCGGAGGAGGTGCGTTAGAACCGCCTACCCACCCCTCCCCTGCGGCCCTCGCACGACTACCTGGGCCGTGCCTCCTCCACCTCCGCGTACGCGTCGTGCTCGTGGATCGACTCGAAGTTGACCACGTGCACGCGGAACCACGTCACCTGCTTCATCGCGCGGAGCCCCAGCGTCACCTCGCGCACCAGGTCCTCCACGAAGCGCGGGTTGTCGTAGGCCCGCTCCGTGACCCACTTCTCGTCGGCCCGCTTCAGGACCGGGTATAGGCCGCACGACGCTGACTCGTCCACCAGCGCCACCACGTCCTCGATCCAGAGTTCGGCTTCGAAGCGCGCCTGCACGGTGACCAGGCTGCGCTGGTTGTGGGCGCCCCGGGCGCTGATCTCGCGTGAGCAGGGGCAGAGCGTGGTGACCGGGACCTTCACCGTGAGCACGAAGTCGTCCTCGATCCCGCTCGACGCGTCGAAGGCACAGTCGTAGGACAGCAGGCCCGCCGCGCCCGTGACCGGCGCCCGCTTTTCCATGAAGTAGGGAAAGGAGACGCGGAGGTGCGCGGTCTCGGCGTCCAGCCGTTCGCGCATGGTGCGCAGGATGTCGGGCAGCGCGTCCCCCGAAACGACCCCGTCGTAGGAGTTGAGGATCTCCATGAAGCGGCTCATGTGGGTGCCCTTGAAGTGGTGCGGCAGGTCCACCGACATGTCGATCGTGGCCACGGTGTGCTGCGCCACCTTCTGCCGGTCCTTCACGGCGATCGGGAAACGGATGTTCTGGACCCCCACCTTGGCGATGGGGACCTGGCGCCCGTCGGGGTTGGCCTGCACGTCGGCCAGGGTGGCCGTCTCGAAGGGTGCGTTCATGATTCGTCCGGCGCGCCGGGGGTTTCCGGCTCGGCCCGTCGCTTCCTGTCTATGTGTCGCATCTTGTGTTTCACCGCGGCCGCCAGGTCGATGCCGCGGCTGTTGGCGAAGTTCAGCAGCGCGATGCAAACGTCGGCCGCTTCGTCCACGAAGTCGGCCTCGTCCACGTGTCGGCCCTTCCAGACCTTCTTCTCCAGGTTGGCGAGTTCGCCCGTCTCGCCGGCCAGTTCCAGGGCGAAGAACCGGGGTGGGCGGTGGGAGAAGGCGGCCTCCTGGTAGCGCCGGAACTCGGCTTGCAGTGTCGCGAGTCCGAAATAGCTGGCGGGAAGGAGGGCGTTGGCGGAGTCCGCGGGGATGTCGTCGTTCATGGGCGAGGGCTGGCGTGGGTCGGGCGGCGGCTCCGCCCGTGCCGTGAAAAAATGCCACAACCGGGCCATATTGTCGAACATGGGCGACAAGGACGGAGGTTCGGACGGGAGACCTGTACGCGTCGGCATCGTGTCGGTGTCGGACCGCGCGTCCCGCGGCGAGTACGAGGACCGCGGTGGGCCGGCGGTGCGAGAGTACCTAGCGGAGGTGCTGGTGACTTCGTGGGAAGCCGAGGGCCGGGTGATTCCGGATGAGGCGGAGTTGATTCGCGCGACTCTGGTGGAGCTCGTGGACGACCTGGGGTGCTGTCTGGTGATCACGACCGGAGGGACAGGTCCCTCGCCCCGCGACGTCACGCCCGAGGCGACAGCGGCGGTGATCGAGAAGGAGCTGGCCGGGTTTGGCGAGGCGATGCGGGCGGTGTCGCGTCCCCACGTGCCTACGGCGATCCTGTCGCGGCAGGTGGCGGGGGTGCGGGGGAGAGGGCTGATCATCAACCTGCCGGGCTCGCCCAAGGCCGTGCGCGAGTGTCTGGACGCCGTCTTCGCGGCGGTGCCGGACTGCGTGGACCTGATCGGGGGGCCGTATCTGGAGACGGACCGGGCGCGCGTCGAGGCGTATCGGCCGCATTGAGAGCAGGTTCGTTGTGCGGTGTGCCGACCTGCAAACGGTGAAGACTCTCTTCGCCGTCGGGCTATCCCTCGCTGTTTCGACCGGCTGTCAGCCCGACAGCACCCCGTCGGCGCGGTCCGCCGGACCTTCGACCATCGGGGGAGGATGCGAGTGGATGGCCGCCTGGTGGCATCCGTTCGATTCGAATCCCTCGAGGACGCCCCGCACCCTGTCGCCGGGAACCTGTGGTATCGCTGTCCATCGTGATTCCGGAGGCGGTGCAGGCGGAGCGTGGACGGAACTGACCTTGACGTGTCCCCCCGGTTTTCGCGACGATTAAAGGCTACGGTGCGTGCTACCTCCAGACACCACCCCCACACCCCCAGAGAATCACCGAATGGCCAAGAAGGGCAAACTGCAGAAGAACGACCGCCGCGCGGAGCTGGTCGCGAAGTACGCCGAGAAGCGGCAGGAACTCACGAGCGTCATGAAGGATCCGGAGGCGTCGCCCGACGCGAAGCGGAAGGCCATGGCGTCGCTGCAGGCGCTGCCCCGCGACTCGGCAGCCGTCCGCTACCGCAACCGCTGCCAGATGACCGGTCGGCCGCGCGGCTTCATCGGCAAGTTCGGCATCTCCCGGATCGCCTTTCGGGAGATGTCTCTGCACGGGTTGATCCCGGGCGTACGCAAGTCATCCTGGTAGGGCGGGGGGGCTCCGGCCCTCCGGCAACCCGGTTTCGTCATCCGGGTGGGCGTATTCGGCAATCCGATCCGCCAGCGCTTCGAGTATCGTGCGGCGGCGCCCGCTGATCCACCGCATGATGCGACGGGCACCGAAGTAGAGTCCGCCGATCAGGGCGATCGGGAACAGGACGCTGAAGAGTGTGGAACCGAGGATCTTGCCGCCCACGAAGATCCCGACGCCCAGCCCCACTGCCAGTCCCCCCGCGCCAACCATGCCGCCGAAGAGATTGTCGGCCACCGAATGCAATTCCTCCGAGGTGTTGATTCGGGTTTCACCCATTCTTGACGACACGGCGACATGGATGGAGCGGTTCCCCTCCTCCGCCGACTTCCAGGTGAGCGTGCGGCCGGTCGTCGAAACGCTTCCGGGTCCCAGCAAAGTGTGCTTGGCATCCATTTCCGCAGGGACCTGCCTGAAGTCCTCAACCGCGATTTCACCCGGCACGACCCGCTCCGTACGGATCGTCAGTGGTGTCCCTGCCAACCACGCCCACCACACCTCCGGCTCCGACGTGATGGACACGTCCATCCGGGCCGCGGCGCGCTGGACGTAGGCGGGATCGATCCCCGCCTCGGCCGCCGCATCCTGAATCTGGGTCAGCGTGAGCCCTTCGCCGTGTCTGCCATGACCGCGCCCCTCCTCCTCTTCCTGAATCTTCGTGGCCAGCTCCAGCAGGCGGCGCACGGCCTCGTCGCCGTACCGGCGGGAAGGGGGGCGTCGGTCGTCGGATGCCATTGCGCGTGGAGAGCCCGAGGTTCAGGAATGGGTATGCCCGCGACTACCAAGCTAACATGACCGTTCGCGCCACCGCGCTGACCGCGCACGCCGGAATCGAGGTCCCGCTGATCTGCGGGGCGATGTACCCGTGCAGCAATCCCGAGCTGGTGGCGGCGGCGTCGGAAGCGGGGGGGATCGGGATCGTGCAGCCCATCAGCCTTACATGGGTTCACGGATACGACTTTCGCGAGGGGCTGCGCCACATCCGCAGCCTGACCGACAGGCCGATCGGCATGAACGCGCTGATCGAGAAGGCTTCGAAGACGTACCACGAGCGGATGACCGCGTGGATCGACATCGCGCTGGAGGAGGGGGTGCGCTTCTTCGTCACTTCGCTGGGCAAGCCGAGCTGGGTGGTGGATCGTGTGGAGCCGCACGGGGGGGTGGTCTACCACGACGTGACCGAGCGCAAATGGGCGCTGAAGGGACTCGATTCGGGGGTGCACGGGCTGATCGCGGTGAATCGGCGGGCCGGGGGGCACGCGGGTCCCCGAGGCGTGGAGGCGCTGCTGGAGGAGGTGGGGGACCTTGGGGTTCCGGTGGTGTGCGCCGGTGGGGTGGGGACGCCCCGCGAATTCGCCCGGGCGCTGGAACTCGGCTACGCGGGGGTGCAGCTCGGGACCCGGTTCATCGCCACGCACGAATGCACCGCCTCGGACGCCTACAAACGGGCCATCCTGGAGGCGGGCGAAGAGGACGTCGTGCTCTCGGAGAAGCTGACGGGGGTACCGGTCTCACTGCTGCACACCCCGTACGTGCGCCGCATGGGTCTCAGAGCGGGTCCGCTGGCGAAGCGGCTGCTGCGCCACAACCGCACCAGGCACTGGATGCGCCTGGCCTACTCGGTGAAGTCCTTCTGGCAGCTCAAACGGTCGCTGCGCGACGAGGACAAGGAACTGTGGCAGGCGGGCAAGAGCGTGGCCGGGATATCGGCGATCGAGTCGGCGGGGCAGGTGGTGCGGCGCTACGCGGCCGCGCTGGGTTGATTCCTAACTCCTCCCGCCCCTCTGTACGCCGGTCGTGTCGGTCGAAGCCGGCCCGGCCTTCACGCTGTCGGCCGCCTCTCCACCCTTCGGCCCCTCCTCCTCCGCCGCCACCGTCACCGTATCGAACAGCTCGAAGCGCCTCGAAACCGGGACGATCTCGTTAGCGATCCGCACCATCGGCTCCTCGGCGAATCCTTCCGCCGGTTCCAGCGCAGCCTCCGTGTAGCGGCTGCCCGGATTCCACAGAATCCACTCTTCGATGCCCACGTCGTAGGTGGCCTGGATCTGGGCGCGCACCTCGGGGGCCTCGTAGCGGGGCGCGCCCAGGGTGAAGTCCTGAAGCCAGGGCCGCGTCGTGCCGGCGCCCTCCATCGCGGCCGACCGCTCGATCGCGGCCTCGAGTGCGTGGCGCACGATCTCGTAGGGGTACGAGTTCGGCTTCTGGTAGCCGAAGCTGCCCTTCCAGTAGTGGCTCGGATAGACCATGGGCAGCGCCACGTCGATCACGTCGATGAACGACTCCCACACCTGGCCGATCCCCACGTCGCGCCTGGCCGAGGTGGTCACGCCGAAGACATCGGCGGTGACCTCCGTCCCCAGCTCGGCGAGTTCCGCGCGGCTGTACGCCAGAAACTCCCGGATCGCCTCGGTGCGGGGGCGCCCGTCGCGGCCCGGGAAGTCCGCGCGCCGGAGAGCCGACGCCGGCGCGTCCGGGAATCGCACGTAGTCCCACTGGATTTCGGGGAAACCCATCGCCGCGACCTCGCGCGCGAGGTCGACGTGATACTCCCACACCTCGCGATTGAATGGGTTCAGCCACACCGTGCCGTTATTGTCCGCCCACACCCCGCCCGCGGTGTCCTGCACGGCCAGCTCCGGGTGCGCCGCCGCCAGCACCGGATCCTTCACGATCACGATGCGCGCGATGGGGTAGATCTCCGCTTCCTCCAGCTGGGTAAGCAACCAGGTCATGCTGGGAATGCGGATCTCCCCCGTTGCACCGATCTCACGGGCAAGCGGGACCGCGGTGCGATGGCTCACATAGCCGGTGGCGTCCTTGATGTCGATCACGAAGCTGTTGACTTCGGTGCGCCGGGCCAGGTCGATCAACGCGGCCATGCGCCGCCGCGACCCCGCGGACCACGAATTCACATAGAGCCCGCGCACGTGCTCGGGGCGCTTGAAGAGGAAGAAAGTGCGCTCGTCGGGGGCGATGGCGCCGTCGGTGCGCGCCCCCGTGAGGGGATCCGGGTCCGGATTCGGCCTGGACTCGGCTGTCGTGGTCCCGGCCGGAGTTCCCTCGGGCGTCGCGGCCCCGGCCGGAATCCCCTCGTCCGCGACCTCCTCCACCGGAGCCCCCCGGACCGATGTCTCCCCGACCGAAGTTGCAGCAGACGAAGACGCGGCCTCCGGCGCGGGATTGGCGCCCCCGGCCGGAGTCCCGGCCGCGTCGGCAACCTGGCGGGAAACGTCCTCCCCCGCCTTGCATCCCGCAGACAACACGGCAATCACGAGCCCTGCCGCCAAATGTTTCATGGCCCAATATAACCGAAAACCGTATTCGGCAGGCGCGCGGTCGGCGGACCGGGGGCTGCCGCGTCATCGCGCCCACCGTACCCCCCCCGCGCGGCCGCTTGGCGCTATCTTTCTTCCGCTCCGGTTCCGGCCGGCCCCGAGGGGCCATAGCTCAGCTGGGAGAGCGCTGGCTTTGCAAGCCAGAGGTC
>JAPPGM010000149.1 GCA_028874995.1 Gemmatimonadota bacterium
TCTGGTCCACGACGATAATCGTCTCGGAGGCCGAGTTATTGTCCGTCCCCCATTCGTCGAGTTGACCATCCGGATCCAGCATCAGATCGATCGAGTGCCGCCCGATGGAGAAAGGACCCAGCGTGAATTCCACCGTGCCGGTCGCGTTCGGTTCCAGCTGGTCGACCTCGATCGTCTCAATCAACTGTCCGTGGACGGTGACCCCCAACATGAAGGTGGCCGGTGTCGCTCCGTCTCCGCTGTTGAGAATCTCGGCCATGACGTCGAACGTCTCCAGCACAGTCGGGTCGTTCCGTGAAAGTGCAACAGTGTCGAACTCCAGATCCGGAATCGGCGGATCGGCCGTTGCCGTGGCCCTGAAACGGTGGCTGGCGTCACCCGAAAACGCGACGAGGGCCTGCATTCTATCATCGTGGCCCAGGGTCCACTCCGTCGAGGCCAACCCGTCCGCGTCGGTCTCCACCATGGTCTGGCTCACCGAGCCGTGCCCCGCGTCCGGCAGGAAGGTGACCGTCACCCCCTCGGCGACCGTCCCGCCCTGATCCGACATCCGTACGACCAGCGGTTCGGACAACTGCGTGCCCCGGACTGCTTCCTGGCCGTCCCCCGAAACCACGTCGAGCCTCGTAGCCCGTTGCTCCACCTCCACCGACGCCGTCCCGCTCGCCTGCCCGGAGGTGGCCGTCAACGTCGCCGAACCGTTGCCCACAGCCTCCACCGTCGCGCTGGATCCGCTCGGGCTGAGCGCGAAGACCGCCGCGTCCGAACCCGACCAACTCACGGTCGCGTTGGGCATCGCCTTGCCGTTCTGATCACGCACGACCGCCGTGAAACCCTGCATCGCGTTGATGAAGGTCAGCGTTGCCGACTCGGGTGAGACTTCCACCGTCGTGGCGACCGGCTCCTCGACCTGTGTGCCGTCATCGCCACCACCGCACCCGGCGATTGCCACGCATAGCGCCACCGCCGCCAGTACCGTCTTCCAGTCGGCTGTTCTCTTCGTCCTCATCGTGCTCCCTCCATTGGTTTGGGTGTTGAACCCTGTGCGAACTGTAAATCACAGTTTACAAAATGTCATGTTCTCTTGACTTCTACCCCGCTGACCAGCCCCTGTCATCAATCCAGGCGCACGCCTACTATCTGCCCTCAGGATAAATCACCTTCACCACCCTTCCCGTCTTCTGGTCCAGCCCCCTGATCGGCACCCGGGCGATGTCGTTTCCCAGATAGATCACCGGCCCGCTGGGCTTCGCCATCCCCGCCACGCCCACTTGCGACAGACCGAACGACTCCGCCTCCCCGAGGTTGATTTCGTACCCGATCTCGTAGAGGGACTCCAGCGTGATGGCGCTCATCGGGTGGCCGCCCGGCACGAGGAACGGGGTCATGAGCTCGTTTTCGAAGACGGACTGTCGCCAGTGGCCATCGGCCGATCCCTGGAGCCCCGAATTCTCCACCGGCACCTTGCGGCCGGAGTACGCGGCACCCCCGGCCAAATCAAAGGCCGCGATCGTCAATGGACCCTCGAAGTGCGTGTCCTCGCTGGGTTTGTCGGGAACCGACGGATTGCGGAGCCTGTCGTGAACATCCCAAAGTGTCCCGAACCCGAAGACATGAGCCATTTCGTGGGTCACGACCGACCGCAATACGCCTCGGCTCTCCATCTGTGCCACATCGTATTCGTCCAGCCGGATAAAGCCTCTGAGCACCTGCCGATGGATGGTGTCGCGCTGCTGGCCGCCGGGGGCCTGGAAGACCACCAGCCTCCAGCTGCAAGGCGCCGCCTGTCCCACAATGTTCCCGTCACTCCCGCCCGGGCCGTCGATCGAATCGATGGTCACGTAGATTCGAATGTCGTCGACCACGTCGTTGACGGCAGGTGAGCCGGGCCCGCAAGTGCCCGCATCCAATGGATTCCCGGAAAAGTCGAAGTCGGCGGCGCCCTGACCGATGACCGCCTCCCACCTCTTCGCAGCGTGCCTGATGATGTTGTCCTGAGAGCCGGTCCCGCTCTTCAGGAACACCAGCTCCACGTCGTAAGGCTCGACCTCCTTCCCACCCACGGTGACTTCCAGCGCCGAGGGACCGAAGGCCGTGTATGCGTGGACGGCGATGTGATAGGTGCCCGTGCGGGTCGGCACCAGCTGGCAGAGCTCGTCGGACGCGGCGTTGCCGCTGAGGCAGCGGTACCGGTATTGGTGACCGGGCCGCTCGCCGTAGTGGACGAAGAGGTCCGCGTCTCCCGACCCTCCCGAAAGCTCGACGTTCAGCGCCTCGTCGGACGGTTCCGTGATCTCGACCCGGAACAGGAGCACCTCGTTGACAGTGCTCGACGAAACGGTCACAGGACTGTTCAGACCGATCGACCGCTGTTCCTGGACGCGAACGGACCTGCCGGCCGAGTTGTTGTCCTCCTGCAGTTCCTCGATTTCGCCGTCCGGATCCACCGTCAGTTCGATCGTGTGGCTTCCGGTCTCGAACGGGCCCGCGGTGAACTCCACGGCCGTCGAGCTGTCGGGCTCGAGGCGGCTGGCTTGGACCGTGGCCCGGGTCGCGCCGTCGACGCTGAGGCGCACGAAGAACGCCGCCGGCGTCGCACCCTCGCCGTTGTTGGCGATCTCGGCCACGATGCCGAGCGTCTCCGCGGTCACAAGCTCGCTCCGCGAAAGCGTCAGGTTCGCGAGCACCAGATCCGGCAACGGTCCCTCGATCTTCGTGCCGCCCCCCTCGCAACCGGCGATCGCCGCCAGGAGAAGCACGCTCCCGGCGGGTCCTGTCTTCTTCAAGTCACTTCCTCCGCCGCGGATCCCTCCGCAGCACCCTGACCGGCCACGGCGCGATGTCGTTGCCGAGGTCGATCACCATCCCCCCGGTCACAACCCTCGCTCCCAACGCCGAAAGGCTGAACGCATCCGCCGCCCCCAGGTTCACCTCGTACCCAATATCGTACAGCGACTCGATCGTAACCAGACTGAGCGGCTGCGCATCCCCCGTGAGCACGGCGGACATGAGCTCGTCCCCGAACACGCTCTCCCGCCAATGCGAGTCGGAGAAGCCCTCCGTACCCCCATTCTCGACGGGAACCTTCGCCCGCATGTACCCCGTGCCACCAGCGGCGTCGAAGGCCGCGATCGCCAGCGGACCGTCGAAGTGGGTGTCGGCGCCGGGACTGTTCGGCACGGACGGGTTGCGCAGCCGGTAGTGGCGCCGCCAGACCTCGGGCACGAAGCCCAGGGCGTGCGCCATCTCGTGCGTGACGAACGACTCGAGCATCCCGGCGGCCGCCATGGCGGCGACATCGGCCTCGTCGAGGTAGACGGCGCCGAGGGTGGGCTGCAGCCAGATCCCCTCCGCCCCCTCGAGCGGATAGGGACGCACCCAGCAGGGTCCCGACTGCGCCTTCGTGTGCCCCGGCCCGTCGATCGCATGGATCGTGACGAACACGCGGATGTCGTCGACTTCATCCGTGACTTCGGGCGATCCCGGCCCGCACGTTTCGGCCGGGACCCGGTCGAAGGCGCCGTGGTCCCAGTCGAAGACGTCGCGCGCGATCACGGACTCCCACCGCCGGGCGGCCTGCCGGATCACATCGAGCTGCTCGCTGGTCCCACCTTCCAGGAAGACCAGCTCGATGTCGAACGGGTCCACGGGCCTGTCGCCGACGGTCACCCTCAGCGTCGACGGGCCGAAGGCCGTGAAGGCGTGAACCGCGATGTGGTAGGTCCCGGCCCGGGCGGGCACCATCTGGCACAGTTCGTTCGTATCCGTCTCGACGCCGAAGCACCTGTACCGGTACCGATAGCCGGGACGCTCGTCGTAGTGGCCGAAGAGGTCGGCGTCCCCGGAACCGCCCGAGAGTTCGATGTTGAGCGCCTCCCCGGAGGATTCGGGGACCTCGACCCGGAAGAGCAGGACCTTGCCCGGCGTCACCGACTGCAGGGTCACGGACTCCCCCAGCGCGATGGGGCGCTGGCTGACCACCCTCAGCGTCCCCGCGGCCGAGTTGTTCTCCTCCTCCCACTCCTCGATCCCCGCCGCCGGATCGACCTCCACCGCGACCTGCCGCCTGCCCACGTCGAAGGGACCCACCAGGAAGGTCACGGTCGCGGAGGCACCGGGCGCGATCCGGTCGACCTGCAGGGTCCTGATCGGCGCCTCGTCGAGGGTGAGCCGCACCGGGAAGGTCGCGGGGCCGACCCCGTCGCCCAGATTGGAGATGGTGGCGCTGACCTCGATGGTGTCGGTGTTGAGCGGATCCAGCCGGGTGAACCCCAGGCCATCCAGCAGCGCGTAGTCGGGCATGGGAGGATCCGAGGTGGCCGTCGCCGCGAACTTCCGCCGCACGACGCCGACCGAAGCGGTCAGGGACTGCCGGCGCGCGTCCCCCAGCGTCCACACCGTCGTCGCCCGCCCCTCCGAGTTGGTCTCCGCCACGCTGTCGCTTGCCGTGCCGCTTCCCTCCGCCGGCGCGAATGCGACCTCCACCCCCGCGGCGACCGTCCCGCCCAGGTCCACGACGCGCACCACCAGAGGCTCGGACAGCGTCGTGCCCCGCAGCCCCACCTGGTCGTCGCCGGACAGGATCTCCATCCCGGCCCCGGCCTGCCGGACCGTCACGGTCGTGGTGTCCACGGCCTCCCCGGCGGTGGCCAGCAGCATTGCCGAACCGTTCGCGACCGCGGTCACCGTCGCGCTCGCCGAGTCGAAGACCACGGTGATGATGGCAGCGTCGGAGACGGACCAGGATACGGGCGCCTCCATGAAGCTGCCGTTCTGGTCGAACACGGTGGCGCGGAACTGCTTGGCCTCGTTGACGTAGGTGAGCGTCACCGAATCCGGAGAAATGTCGACCGTCGTGGGTACCGCCGGATTGGGGTCCGGGTCGTCGCCGTTCGTGCAGGCGGCGGCCGCAGCCAGCAGCACCGCCGCGCCCGCTCCCGACCTCCACATCGTTGCCTTCATTCAGTCAATCCGGGTTTACATTTATGTCAACTATGGATGACAGTCTTATCTTCAGCACCGGCAGATACAGCAAGCCGAAGAACACCAGCGCCAACACCTCCAACCACAATATATACCACGGCCACGGCAGAAACAGGAAGGGGGACGCGGTCTCCGGCACCTCGCACAGGTACATGTAGTTGCTGCCGAGCAGCAGATTCACGCACGCCATGACCACCGCCATCGCGTTCATCGCCACGAAGGCCCGCACAAGCGACCTGAAGGTCGGCCGCATCCCCAGCCCCCACGTCGCGAAGACCGCCGCCCCCACGATCCCGCCGTGCGAGATGAAGTACTGGAAGAAGACGTAGTGGGGGAACCCCTCGGCGAGCTCGGGCGTGACCATCGCGTTGGTCGCCCCCGCAAGCCCCCAGAAGTACAGCAATTCGTAGGTCCAGCGGCGGCGCCACAGCAGCGTGGCCACCGAGAGCAGCACCGTCATGCCGCAGACGTGAAGCGGCAGGTGCTCGCGCACGAAGGTCCCCGCGCCCTCCGTCACGAACCGGAAGACCCAGTACACCGTCTGGTTGACCAGCATCACGGTCGCGAAGACCACGCAAACCACCCGGGTCACGCGCTCGGAGTCGCGGCGCCGAACCAGCAGCGAGAGCGCCACGGGAACGGCCACCATCGCCGCCATGGCCACCATGTGGGACGCGCCGAAGAGCTCGAATTCCGGCAAAGCAGCCATGGGCCCTACGACGAGGTCTGCACCAATCTCGACCGGGTGAAACGAGCGGTCAGCCGGGATGCATCGCCGGTCGAATGCCGGGGGGATTCTGTCCGCGGGCTGCCAGGGGCCCCACCCAGGTGCCCGTCCCCCCCAGCGCGGTCACGCGGAAGCCCAGCTGGTGCCGCTCGGCGAAATCGACCGCCTTGACCTGCACCACGTCTCCGCCGATGCGGTTCACGCCCTCCCAGCTCAGGAAGCGGAACGGCACGGCATCGGGCACCAGCCGCGGATCCTGCGGGTAGATCCCGTCGAAGTCCTTCACCAGCCGCACCTCCGCGTCGAGGACGTGTCCCAGGAAGAGCGCGGTCAGGTCGGATCCCCCGCGCCCCAGAAGCGACGGTACGCCGGTCCCGTCCATCCCCAGGAACCCCGGCACGACCACCGCGTCCGCCGATTCCAGCGCCGCCATGATCGTGTCCGTGTCGACGCGCACCGGATCCGCGTCCTCCAGCGGACCACGCGTGTAGACCGGCAGCTCGGCCGCCGTGAACTCGGTCGCCCGCACCCCCTTCGCGGCCAGCGCCATGGAGAGCAGCGCCACCGAGGCCTCTTCGCCCGTCGCGAGGAGCGACACCAGGAGCGCGTGGGGCGGCGTCTGGGTCACGGCGTTCACCGCAGCCAGCAGCTCATCGGTGGTCCCGCCCATCGCCGACACCACTGCGACGACCTTGTTCCCCTTTTCGATCTCGGTACGGACCTCCACCGCGACGGCCCGGTAGTCCTCCGGCCGCTCCAGCACCGACGACCCGAACTTGAGTATCCTCAGACCGGTTGACATGCTGCCGCCTCCGCCCGGCAAAGTGCCCGTTCCAGGTCGGCCACGAGATCCGTGGCCGCTTCGATTCCGACGGAGAGCCGCAACAACCCCTCCCCGATCCCAGCCGCCGCCTGTGCCTGCTCGTCCATCGAAGCATGGGTCATTGTGGCCGGATGGGCAACCAGGCTCTCCACACCGCCGAGCGATTCGGCCAGCGCGAAGCAGTCGAGCCCGTCGACGAAGGCGTCCACCGCTTCCCACCCGCCGCGCAGTTCGAACGAGACCAGGCTGCCCCACCCGGTCTGCTGCCGGCGAGCGGTCTCGTGGCCCGGATGGTCCGGCAGGCTCGGGTGATACACGCGGCGGACGGCATCGTGGCGCCTCAGCGCGGCCACCACCTCGAGTGCGTTCTCCTCGTGGATGCGGCTGCGGGCGTGCAGGGTGCGCGTGCCGCGCAGCGTCAGGTACGCGTCGAAGGGAGAGCCGGCCACCCCCGCCGCGTTCGTCCACCAGTCCACCTCCTCCAGCAGGCCGGGATCCGCCGCCACCACCGCACCCCCCACGACATCGCTGTGACCGTTCAGGAACTTGGTCGTGGAGTGGACGACCAGGTCGGCGCCATGGTCCAGGGGACGCTGGTTCACCGGAGACAGGAAGGTGTTGTCGACCACGCAGATCGCCCCGGTCTCGCGGGCCAGCCGGGACCACGCCGCGATGTCGGTGATGCGCAGCAGCGGATTGCTGGGCGTCTCCAGCCAGATCACCCGGGGACGGAGCACCCGCGCCTCGGCGAGGGCCGCCGGATCGGTCGGATCGATGAACCGCACCCTGTACGATCCGCCCCTGGCCTCGGCCGTGAAGAGGCGGTGGCTGCCCCCGTAGCAGTCCCGGGGCGCCAGCAGCAGGTCGCCCGCCGAGAGAAGCCGCGTGACCACCGAAATCGCCGACATGCCGGAAGAGGTCACCACCGCACCGCACCCACCTTCCAGATCGGCGATGGCCGTGGCGACCAGGTCGCGCGTCGGGTTGCCGGAACGGGTGTAGTCGTACCTCCCGCACACACCCGGCGAGTCGAAGAGGAAGTTCGAGGACAGGTGGATGGGCGGCATGACCGCGCGATGTCCGGTGTCGGCGCCGAGGCCGGACCGGACGGCGCGGGTGACGAGGGATGGCGACGCTCCCGGGACTGACAACGGGACCCGTCCGCCGCCGGCGGGGTCTTGTCCGCTGACGGTGGGCGGTCGTCCGTTGACCGGGGCTTGTCCGTTGGTGTGGCCGTGGCGGTTCATCGGGCGGCCTCCTCTTCGTGAAGTTGGTCAAGCTCCCCCCGGAGCAGTGCCGACACCGCCTCCGTCTCCTTGAGGAAGGCGTCGTGGCCGTACAGCGACGGGATCGTTACGTGGCGCGCGGGAGACTCCGCGCCGGGGTCGCGCGCCGCCAGCTCGTCCATGAGCCAGGGCGGCACCAGGATGTCGGTGTCGAAGGAGACCAGCAGGGCGTGCTCCGGCAGCGAGCCGGGACGGGTGCTGTGGAGGTCGATCGATTCGGAGAGCGCGAGGTAGCGCTCGGTGTCGAAGCGGCGGACGAAGTCGGCGCCCCGGGCCTCGATGTAGTCCTGGACGGGAAAGCGGGCCGGATCGCCGCCGGGGGTGCCCGCCGACAGCGCGAAGGGCGAGAAGCGCTCCTCGAACTCGCGCGTGCTCCGGTAGGTGGTCATCGCGAGGGCACGCGCCAGGGACAGCCCGCGGCCGGTATCGCCGGAGTCGACCCCCAGCCCCACCACCGCCCGCTGCACCGAACGCACGGCGGTCGCCATGGGGTGGGTCCGGTGGGCCGCACACAGGACGACCAGCCTGCCGGTCCTCTCCGGGAAGAGCTCCGCGAAGGCCAGCGCGACCATCCCGCCGTACGACGCGCCCACGAACGACGCCCGCACGATGCCCAGGTGGTCGAGCACCGCCGCGATGGCACGCGCCTGGTCGTGTGTGGTGACGGGACGAAGCAGCGCGCTCGTGTCATCGGTCCCGCCGAGGTAATCGACGCCGATGAGCTGTCGGCGCCCGGGGTCGAGGACCGTGCCGCGTCCCACGAGCCCCGGCCACCACCCAGGCGTCGCATCGAAGGCCGCCGCAAGGAGGTGGCGACCCGCCGAGATGCCCCCGAGCACGAGCGTCGGGACGGCCGTGGCGGGACGGCTTCCGCAGGCCGCGGGTCCGTGCACTTCGTACGCGACCGTCGCCTCGCGCTCGCCCAGGTGATCGAAGGCGAGCTGGGGACGGATGCGTCCGCCGGCGGACTCCCGGAGCCCGGAAACGGGGCCCGGACGCCGGGAAACGGACCTCCGCGCGGGTGCGGGCAGCGGGGACGTGGGCACCGGGGACGCGGGTACAGGGAAGGCGGGCGCCGAGGATTCGGACAGCGGGGACGCGGGAGCCTGGGACGCGGGCAACCTCGTCGCGGGGCGGGGCTTTCCGGGAAGAGCCAAGCTGGGCGGTGCCATTTTCGATCCCTCCGGATCTCGATGTTTCCTCATCGGACTCCGGAGATCTCGACACCCTGTTGATTCTGGCTGTCGCCCTGGCAGGCGACGGGCGTCTCATCTTTACGGCGGACATCGTCCACCGCAGGAGTTGGCACCTTTGCGGGAATGCCACTTCCCGCAGGTTGCCCCGGCTTCACAGGGCCTTTCCCTCAGCCGGTCTCGATGAGCTGTCGTGTCAATGATAGATATATGGCGGGCGGGCGGGTGTCAAGGAAGAGGGGGAAGCGGGGGCTTGGGTGACCCGGGGCAAGGATGTCCGGTGGGAAGGGCGGTGTCCCATCGGAGCATGCCGGTGTCCCTTGATTTGCCGCGGCGGCGGGCGGGCGCAGGCTGTCCCACTCCGACATGCTCGTGTCCCTGGTTTTGCCGCGGCGACGGGTGGGCGCCTGATCACGCCACCGCCTCCAGCGCCGCGAGTTCCAGCTCCAGCGGGACCTGGGAGTCGACGAACCGGGGCGCCCCGTTGGACAGTCGGTCGAGGGGCGGGGACGGAGGCTCCGGCAGTTTTTCCACCGCCTCCGGCATCGGCGGCGCGCTCCCGATCACCCGGCCCGCCCGCGTGAAGAACACGGCCTTGCCGTCACGGTCGAGCGCCAAGCGCGTCCCGCCCTCGTGGACGAGGCGGTGGTGGCGCCGACAGAGCAGGATCGTGTCGGCCAGACTCGTTTCGCCCCCATCGGCCCAGTGCTTCACATGGTGGGCCTCGGTGAAGCGGCTCGCGCATCCGGGATAGCGACACCCGCGGTCCCGTTCCT
>JAPPGM010000181.1:0-7671 GCA_028874995.1 Gemmatimonadota bacterium
GAGCAGCGGACTCATAATCCGACGGTCGGGGGTTCAAGTCCCTCTGGGCCCATGATTCGGGGTCGCATTCTCGCTTGACGATTGCGTCGCCTACAGCTTCATTTCACGCGGTATCACGGCGATTCCGCTCCTGACAAGGTGGCTGAGCTTGTTCGTTCGCCATGCGGGCAAAAGAGCATCGCGGCGCGCGTTGATCGCGTGCGTGGCCCTGTTGCAGATGGGGTCGACGGCCGCGGTGACCCATGTCGATGCGCGGCTGGACGGCGCGCAGATGGGATTGCCGGACCACGTCGAGTCGCCCGACAGGACCGACTGTCCGTTCCATCACGGCCACCTCTTCTGCCAGGTGGTCAGGGTGCTGGCCCAGGCCACGGTCGCGACGAACATCACGATTGGAGATGGTTTCGCTCAACCCGTCCGGGTCGTGGAGGCAGCCCGCGAAGGCGACGACCTGCAACGAGCACCGATCCTGGACGGATCGGTCGTTCCCCGGGGTCCGCCGGTCTCATGACGCCACTCCGGGGCCGAGCTCCGGATCTCTCTCGCGCCATCTGATGCACACCCTGACCGGAGGTCCACGCCTCCGGTGACCCGAATGGGCTCCTACATGCCGTCACCGCCAGTCCATGCCGCAGCCGCGGCCGGGCGCGCCGTCTTCCTCGCCGTGGCAATGGCAATCGCCACGCTCCCGGGAACCGCCTACGCGCAGAATCCGGAGCACGAAGGCGAGATCGAGGGTGTGGTGCGTGACGCGCAAACGGAAGAGCCGCTCGCGGGATCGCTCGTGTCGGTGGTGGGGTCGGGGGTGCGCGCGGTGACCCATGGCGACGGGAGCTTTCATCTGAGGGGGATCGTGGAGGGGAGCTACACTCTGCGCGTCGACAGGCTGGGATACCGGGGTGCCCTCACCGAAGTCACGGTGGGTGAGCAATCGGCCTATGTGGTCATCGAGCTGGAGTCGTCCCCGATCGCCATTCAGAGCATGGTGGTCACGGCCACCCTGAGCGAACGCGGGGCCGCCGAGGCACTGCGTCCCGTCAGCGTCATGGCCGGCGACGAGCTGCAGCGCCTGATGGAGGGGACCGTTGCGGCCACTCTGGCATCGATGCCGGGGTTGGCCCATGCGAGCATGGGACCGACCGTCGCGCAGCCGGTGATCCGGGGCCTGAGCGGAGACCGGGTGCTGATGCTCGAAGACGGGACGCGAGTTGGCGATGTGTCCAACTCGGGACCCGACCATGCCACCGCGCTCGATCCCGGCGCGGCACGGCGGATCGAGGTCGTGCGCGGTCCCGGAGCGCTGCTGTACGGGGGCAATGCCTTGGGAGGCGTCATCAACGTCATTCGCGACGAGATTCCGGCGGGAGTTCCCCACCACATGACCGGCTCGGCGATGCTGCAGGGCCAGACCGCCACCGGGTCCCTGGCCGGCAGCGTGGCAACCGTCTTTGCCGTGACGGAACGGGTGCCCTTGCGCATTGAGGCGGCGGCACGAAGATCCGGAGATCTCAGCACGCCCGCGGGCACGCTGCTCGGCACCGACGGCGACATGTTGAGCGCGGGAGCTGGTGCGGCGTATGTCACCGAATGGGGTCACCTGGGAGCATCCGTTCGGGGCTACAGGAACCACCATGGCATCCCCGGCGGCTTCGTCGGGGGGCACGACGAGGGGGTGCGCGTCGAGATGGAGCGGGCAGCCGCCAAGTTCCGCACGGTCACCGAGGCCCCGGACGGTTTCTTCGGGGATGTCCGTTTCGACGCGACCTACACCCTGTACGAACACCGCGAGATCGAACCGCCGGACATCCTCGGCACCCTGTTCAAGCGCCAGAACGCCAGCGGCGATATCCTGGCCAGGCACGGAGGATGGGGCCCATTCACCGCCGGAGCCGTGGGCGCCCGCGCGTCATGGGAGGACTTCGGGTACGGTGGGGGAATCTACACGCCCGATTCCCGCCGCAGTCAGGCGGCCGCGTACTTCATGCAGGAGATGGACCTGGGCGCGGGTCTCGTCGAAGTGGGACTCCGGTACGAGTGGACGCTGGCCGACCCGCTGCAGGAGGACCCGGATTCGGATATCGGCGAGGTCCGCGACCGCAGCTTCCACGCCCTGTCGGGATCGCTGGGCGTTCTCTACGAGGTGGGTCCGGGATTGTCCCTGGGTGCGAGCCTGGCCCAGGCGTTCCGTACTCCGGACATCAACGAACTCTATACGGAGGGCCCCCACCTGGCGGCCTACTCCTTCGAGGTGGGAAACCCGTCGCTGGGTGGAGAGGTCGGCAGAGGGCTCGACCTGTTCCTTCGCTACGACTCCGAGAGCCTGAGAGGCGAGTTGACGGGTTTCTACAACGATATCAACGGCTATATCTACGGCGAGGACACGGGCAGTCTGAGCCGTGTGCTTCTGCCCGTGTACCAGTACCGAAGCAACCACGCCCTTTTCAAGGGCTTCGAGGCCACCCTCGGTGTGCACGCCGGAAGGGGATGGGTGTTCGAGGGAGTGATCTCTTCGGTGACGGGAAGCCTGAAGGATTCAGGCGATCCCCTGCCGCTCGTTCCGCCACTCAAGGGCCACATGGCCCTCAAGTACGAGCATCCGCGATGGTGGGTCCGCGGTGAGACCGAAATGGCGGCCCGGCAGGACCGGGTCGGCGAGTTCGAAACGGAGACCGACGGGTATACGGTCTTCAACACATCGGCCGGGGTGCGGCTGACGGTGGGCGGGCGCTTGAACGTCCTCACCCTGAGCCTCGTCAATGCCACGAATACGAAGTACAGAAACCACCTCTCCCGGATCAAGGAGATCATGCCCGAGGCCGGGAGGGGCCTGAGCGCAACCTATCGTGTCGTGTTCTGAGGAAACGGGGCACGACCCCCACAAACCAACTGCGACAATACGCAACGGAGACTGCAAGATGAAGAAGTTGATTGACAGAAGCACACTGGCCCTGGCAGCGATGATCCTCGTCCTGGGCGCATGCTCGGATCCGATGGAACCGGACCACGATCACCCGGAGGCCGAGGGCGTCCAGCTGATCATGAGCGGCAACGTGATCGCTTCGTACGACGGTGACACACAGATGTGGACCGGCGAACTCGAGGTCGATGCCGGCGAGGAAACCCCGCACATCAGGGTCGTCTTCGTGGACCACGACGGGGACCCCGTCGAACTGGAGGACGACACATACCTCGAGGTCGACATCGAGGACACGTCGATCGCCGAGTGGGAGCAGGACTCGCCGGGCGAGTTCGGCGGGCACCTGCACGGCCAGATGGAAGGCGAGACGGATGTCGTCTTCAAGCTCATGCACGGCCAGGTCGGAAGCGGGCACGCCGACTTCGTCACCCAGCCGGTCCACGCCCACGTGCACGACGACGAGGGATAGCGCGGGAACGAGCGGCGGGAAGACGGCCGGGGCATGACAACGCCGACCGGGCGCCCACGGTGAAGGACGGCCGTGGGCGCCCGGATTCCCGCATATGCCCGGGACTTGCTACGGTTCCGACGGCCATTGCCTGTCTCGGACTCGTCTCCGCCGACTGCGGAAACGGCGGTCCCGCGGACACGATTGATCCCGACACCGTCACGGTGCCGCCCGAGGCCCTTTACAGGGACGTGACCGGTACCAACCTGCCCTCGGGCCTGCTGACCGGCCTGAGCATGGACGCGGGCGTGGGGGACGTGGACGGGGACGGCGACCTCGACATCGTGATCGCCAATGAATTCAATCCCAACATACTGCTTCTCAACGACGGCAGCGGCCGGTTCGGCAACGGCAGCTCCCGGCTCCCGGCCGCCAGCCGCGATTCCGAGGATGTGGGCCTGGCGGACTTCGACGGGGACGGCGATCTCGACATCGTCGTCGTAAGCGAGGATGATCGCGTCAACGAACTGTATTTCAACGACGGCTCCGGCCGCTTCAGCGACGAGGGTCACCGCCTGCCTGTCCAGGGAACCACGAACGGCGTGTTGGTCGCCGACCTGACCGGTGACGGTTTCCCGGATATCCTTCTGGCCAACAACGGACAGGACGCCTTCCTCGTGAACGACGGCGCGGGCACCTTCATTGACGAGACCGCGGAGCGGCTGCCCCGCTCGGGGGACGTGACCCAGGACCTGGAACTGGGCGATGTGGACGGCGACGGCGACCTCGACCTGGTGGTGGGCAACGAGGGGCTCAACGCGCTCTACATGAACGACGGGGAGGGCCGCTTCAGCGATGAGACGGCGGAGCGCGTCCCGGCGCGCGACGGTGACGAGGAGACCCGCGAGGCCGACTTCGGTGACATCGACGGCGACGGCGACCTCGACCTCCTCTTCGCCAACGTCTCCGCCTTCGTGAGCGGCGCCGATCCGCGCAACCGCCTCCTCGTCAACGACGGAGAGGGGTCGTTTACCGACGAAACCGCGTCACGGGCGACGTTTGCGAACATATCCTCCTTCGACGGCGACTTCGCGGATGTCGACGGCGACGGCGACCTGGACATCGTGACCGCGAACGCCGATGTCGACCTCAGCGTGGGGAGGATCTCGCCGAGTCGATACCGGGCGTATCTGAACGACGGGGAAGGGGTTTTCAGCGAGGCATCAACCGAGGTGTTCGGCGTCGTGATGGGCACCGGTTTCGACCTCGAATTCGCCGATTTCGACGGGGACGGGCGGGCGGACTTCTACCTGGCCGGCCGGGGGACGGCCGACCGGCTGCTGCTCAGGCGCTGAGTTTCAGTTGCCGACCACGTCCACCTTCACGTACCAGACGCGCCCGGCAATGCCGTAGGGCGACTCCGACGGATAGTCCATGGACCAGAGCTGCGCCACATGGTCGTCCGGAAGGCGGCTCGGGAGCTTGTCCAGGAAGTTGTTGGCGCCGAGAATCAGCCGGATGCGGTCCGCGACGCGGAAGTTCACCTCGGCATCGGCAATCGGCGCCCCCTCGATCACGGTGGTCTGCTCGAAGATGAAGGGAGTCTCGACTTCGCCGATGCTCCTCACGCTCAGCCGCATCCCCACACCGGCCGCCAGGCGCAGGTCGGCGCCGGCTCCCAGCCGCCGGTTCGGCTGGGCGGACTCGATCAGCATGGCCTGCGTCATCCCCATGAAGTCCGGATTGCGGTTGTCGGTGATCTCCGTCTCGTTCCAGTGGTAGCTGGTCCACAGGTCGGCCGCGCCCCAGGGCCCTCCCCGGAGGCGCCAGTTGGCAACGATGTCGATCCCCATCGTTCGCGTGTCGACGGCGTTGGTCCAGAAGGCCACCGCGTCCACCGGCCGTCCCTGAAACTGTGCATTGGCGCGGAGACCATGGTCCTGGGTGAGCGACTGGGTAAGGGCGATGGCATTGGAGACCGAGACCATGTAGGCGTCGGCCGTCACGTTCAGGCCGGTGGCGCCCGAGTAGACAAGCCCGCCGGTCAGGCTCAGGGAAGTCTCATGACCGAGCGAGCAGGCGTCGAAGTCTTCGCATGCGATCGGATCGCCCTCGGGAAGGAAGCCGGCGGTCACCAGTCCGTCACTCCCACCCACGAAGCCAAGGGTGTTGAAGCCCCGCTGGGCCAGGCGGGGGGCGCGAAAGCCCGTCGAAACGGCTGCCCGGAGCGCGGCGTTCGGTCCTCCGAGTCCGATCCGGGTCGCCACCTTCCCGGTCAGCGAAACGCCCGCGTCGCTGTAGTGCTCGAAGCGCAGCGCTCCGCCCAACATTGCCGACTCGGATGGACGCAGTTCCACGTCTCCGTATGCTCCGAAGCTGTTGCGCTCCCGCTCGCTGGCCGCCGCGGAAGTGGGGCTGTAACCCGGATAGCCCTGTATGCCGCAACTCGCGAACGTCGAGCCGTCGGCGTTGAGATGGTGCGCGGCCGGAAAGCTGCCGGGATTGTCGCTCGGACCGCAGGCCCATGAAGCCCGGTCGCCCGCCTCCATCCAGTAGGAATCCCGTCGAAACGCGCCCCCGACGGCCAGAAAAGCCGGTGTGGATCCGAGTTCGATGTCGCGCGAAGCGTCGGCGTTCAAGGTCCACTGGCGGACGTTGAGCGATCCGCTGTAGGTATTCCGGGGGCCCGCGTTGGCGGAGATGGCCGCGCCGTCCGCCCCAGGATTGTTGGCCAGGTATTCGGCCGCGTAAGCCGGGTTGATCGAGTTTGCCGCGCCGAAGACGAACCGTCCTTTCCCGTAGCCCAGGCTCAAGTCGGCCGCCCAGTCGCCCAGATCGCCGCGCACCCCCGCCACCGCCGAGCCGTCATCCAGCTCGGACTCCTCGAACGGGAAGAAGCCGTCGGGGTACACGTACGACACCGTGCGCGGAACCCAGTCGGCCTTGCGATACAGACCGTCCGAGACCGCCTCGCGCGCGGAGTACCCCCCGAAGGCGTACAGCTCGCCCGACTCCCCGACGGGGATGGCGGCGTTGCCGAAGAATGCCGCCGATTCGTAGTCGGGTTCGCCGTTGCGCTGCAGCAGGATTCTCCTGCCGCCGTCGGCACAGGGCGCGTAGTCCGGATTCGGGCCGAAGCAGGTAGGCGCCTCGCCGGCCCGGTTGGCAACTCCCTGCCGCGCCACCTCCACGGTCAGGTTGAGGAAGCCGTCGGCGAAGGGAACACCGGCATTCGCGGACGTGAGGAGCCGTTCGCCGTCGCCCCGGGATGTACGGCCCAGGTAAGACGACGCTCTTACTCCATCGGCATGGTCCTTGAGCACGATGTTGATCACGCCGGCGATCGCGTCCGAGCCGTACTGCGAGGCGGCGCCCTCGCGCAGAACCTCGATCCGCTTGATCGCGTGCACCGGGATGGCGCGCAGGTCGGTGCCGGTCGTGCCCTGGCCCACCGCGGCGAGCACCTTGGCGAAGGCAGCGGGGTGCCGCCGTTTTCCGTTGACGAGCACCAGCACCTGGTCGCCGTTCATGCCCCTGAGGGTGGCGACGTGCAGGGCCGCGCCATCCCCGGCCGACAGCCGGGCCGAGTTGAAGGAGGGGGCGATGCGTCCGAGCACTTCGGCCAGATCAACCTCGCCGAGCCGTGCAATCTCTTCCGCTCCGTAGATGTCCACCGGCACCGGGAGCGTGAGGGGGTCCGTGATGCCCGCGCGGGAGCCGACCACGACCTCGACGCCCCCCAGCTCGTAGATGGTGTCGGGGGGATCCTGCGCTGCCACGGGAGCTGCCAAGGCCGCCAGCAACAGGGGGATCGACACTGTGGATCGAAGGCGGGGACCGGGAGCGTTGAATTGCGCGACGTTCCGAACCATGGTTATCTCCTTGTCCTGGTTGGGATCCCGACATCTCCAGTGTGCGTGGTGGGTGTGGGGGTCGCAACCAGGAACTCCTACTATCGCGACGACTTCCGCCGCACGCGGAGCGGACCGGCGACACCGCACCGTCGTAGCGGAGCGGAACCGAAATGGACCAAGGAAACGGAATCATGAGAACGAGACGAAAGCTGCACCTGGTCGGCACCGCCACCCTTCCGGCCCTCCTGACCGCCGCCTGCGGGACCGGCTCCGGCGGCGCCGACTTCGCCATCGACTTCGAGCGCTACGAACTCGACAACGGCCTCGAGGTGATCCTCCACGTCGACGACTCGGATCCATTGGCCGCCGTCGCGATGACCTTCCACGTCGGCTCGGCCCGCGAGGTGGAGGGGCGGACCGGCTTCGCCCACCTCTTCGAGCACCTCTTCTTC
>JAPPGM010000181.1:7681-69445 GCA_028874995.1 Gemmatimonadota bacterium
CAGGCTCATGACCCGGATCGGCAGCTCCACCAACGGCTCCACCAGCCGCGACCGCACCAACTACTTCGAGGTCGTCCCGATCGACGGCCTTGAGAAGGCGCTATGGGCGGAGGCGGACAAGCTCGGCTTCTTCATCAACACCGTGACCGAATCGGTGGTGGCCAAGGAGAAACAGGTCGTCAAGAACGAGAAGCGGCAGGGCGTGGACAACCGCCCCTACGGCCACAACGAGTACGTGATCGACCGCGCGTTATACCCCGAGGGCCACCCCTACAGCTGGCAGGTCATCGGCTCCCTCGCCGATCTCGACGCGGCCACCCTCGAGGACACCAAGGAGTTCCACGCCCGCTGGTACGGCCCCGGCAACGCCACCCTGGTGGTGGCCGGCGCGCTCGACGTCGAGCAGACGAAGGCGTGGATCGAGAAGTACTTCGGGGAGATCCCGGCCCGCGAAACCCCCACTACCCCCGACCCCCCCGAGGTCCACCTCACCGAGTCGCCCCGCCTCTACCACGAGGACAACTTCGGCAACCTCCCGCTCCTCACCCTGTCGTGGCCCACGGTCCCCCGCTACCACCCCGACGCCTACGCGCTGAACGTGCTTTCAAGCCTGCTGACCGACGGCAAGTCGACGCCGCTCTACAAGGTGCTGGTCGAAGAGGAGGAACTCACCCCGCAGGTGTCGACCTACCACCGCGCGGACGAGCTGGCTGGCCAGTTCAACTTCCAGTCCCTCGCCTTCGCGGGAACGGACCTCGACGACCTGCTCGCGGCCGTTGAAGCCGGGTTCGCCCGCTTCGAGGAGGAGGGAGTCCCCGACTCCGAGCTGCGGCGCGTCAAGGCCGGGACGGAGACAGGCTTCTACCGCGGGCTGTCCAGCGCGATCGGCAAGGCCTTCCAGCTGGCCGACTACGCGATCTTCGCGGGTGATCCGGGGTACGCCGGCGAAGACCTCCGCCGGATTCTCGAGGTCTCGGCGGACGATGTCGTGCGCGTGTACGAGACCTACCTGAAGGACCGGCACTACGTCGCCACGAGCTTCGTGCCCAGGGGCCAGGCGGAACTGGCGCTCGAGGGTTCCGAGCAGGCCGAGGTGGTGATCGAGCCGATCGTGCAGGGGGCCGAGGCCGAGTTCACGGTGGTGCGGGGTGAGGAACGCACGCCGGGCGGGTCGTTCGACCGTTCCGTCGAGCCGCCCTTCGGTCCGTCCCCGACCTTCCGGGCCCCCGAGGTGTGGCGCGAGACGCTTGCGAACGGTCTCACCGTTCTGGGGGTGGAGGACCGCGAAACCCCGATGGTGCAGTTCGAACTGGATTTCCGCGGCGGCATGCTCGTCGAGGCCCCCGGACAAACCGGCGTCGCCAATCTCCTGGCCCAGACGATGATGGAGGGCACGGCGCAGCGCACCCCGGAGGAGCTGGAAGAAGCCATCGACCTCCTGGGAGCCGCGCTGAGCGTGTCGGCAGGCAGTACGGGCTTCAGCATCTCGGGCAGCGTGATGGCCCGCAACTACGACGAGACCATGGCGCTGGTCGAGGAGATCCTCCTGGAGCCGCGCTTCGACAGCGACCGGTTCGAACTCGCCCGCCAGAGGGTGGTGAACCTGATCCAGCGCCTCGACGCCAACCCCTCCGCCGTCGCCTCGCAGGCCTTTAGCCGCCTGCTCTACGGCGACCACATCCTGGCGCAGAACTCCTACGGCACGATCGAAGGCGTGAACGCCCTCACCCTGGACGATCTCCGCGCCTACCACGCCTCGGCGCTGGTCCCGGGCACGGCCGCCTTTCTCGTCGCCGGCGCGGTGTCGCCCGACGAGGCCACGGCCCCGCTCGCCACCCTCGCCGAACGGTGGGAGGAACGCCCCGCGCCCGCGATCCCCGATCCCCCTGAATGGTCCGACGACCGTGCGGGCCTGTACTTCATCGACGTCCCCGGCGCCGCCCAGTCGGTCCTCAACGTCGGCTACCTGGCGCTCACCCGCACCGACGACGACTACCACCCCGCGACAGTCATGAACTTCCGCCTCGGCGGCGGCGGCTTCGCGTCCGACCTGACCCAGGTGCTGCGCGAAGGGAAGGGGTACACCTACGGGGTCGGGTCGGGTTTCAGCGGGGGACACTACCCGGGACCCTTCAGCATCAGCAGCTCGGTGCGATCCAACGTCACCCTGGAATCGCTGGAGATCATCAGGGACATGCTGGAGACGTACGGCCCCACCTTCGACGACGAGGACCTGGCCTTCACGCAAGGCTACCTGCTGCGCGCCAACGCCCGCGCCTTCGAGACGCTGGGGGCCAAGCTCGGTGTGGTGAGCGCCGTGAACGAATACGGCTTCGCGCCCGACTACGTGCTGCAGCAGGAGCAGACCGTGCGCGACATGACGGTGGAGCGCGTGCGGGAGTTGGCCGCACAGTACCTGAGCGGGGACATGATCTGGCTGATCGTCGGGGACGCGGCCACGCAGATGGGACGTCTGGAGGCGCTGGGGCTGGGGGCGCCCGTGCTGCTGGACCGGTCGGGGCGGCCGACCGGCTGACGGGCTGACCCACGCCCCTCAACAGGACCACACCGCGCGTTGTCTTTAAGGGGCTGGGGCGGGGCGGCAGGTTTGCGGCTTGTGCCCACGCTCAGGGCCTGTCAGCCGATAATCCAATGGCCGATCAATCACTCTCAACAGACCACAAAGTTCAACTTAAGATGACCTTCCCGCGTCTTTCGCTCCCCCCGAAGCGGTCCCTTCTCTCCCCTGCGGCCCTGACTGCGGTCGCAACCCTCGTCACCACCGCGCCCGCCACCGCCCAGCAACCCCCCGGCAACGGCAACGGCGCCGCCACGGATCCCACCGCCCCCGGCACCGCCACCGCCGCCCGCACCGACACTCCCCCCGTCATCGACGGCGTCCCCCACGACGCGGCCTGGACCGCCGCCACTCCCCTCACCGCTTTCACCCAGCGCGAGCCCCACGACGGTCGGCCCGCTTCCGAACCCACCGAACTGCGCATCCTCTTCGACGCCGATGCGATCTACGTCGCGGTCTGGGCCTGGGATTCGCAGGCGCACGCGATCGTTCCCGGCGACGCCATCCGCGACTACGAGGTGAGCGACGCCGACGCGGTGATCATGGTCTTCGACACCTACAACGACCAGCAGAACGGCTTCGTCTTCGGCACCACCCCCGCGGGGATCGAATACGACGGGCAGGTCGCGTCGCAGGGGAGCGGGGGAGGGTTCTTCCTCGGCGGCGGCATGAACAGCATGCGGCGCTTCCAGGCGGGGGCCGGCGGCGGCTTCAACAAGAACTGGGACGGCAGCTGGACCGTCGCGACCACCCGGGACGACGAGGGATGGTACGCCGAGTTCCGCATCCCCTTCAGCACGCTCCGCTACGGGTCGGAGAACGACACCTGGGGCTTCAACGTGTCGCGCCGCATCCGGCGCCTGAACGAGGAGGACTTCTGGTCCGCGGTGCCCCGCGAGTTCGGCCTCTACCGCCTGGACTTCGCCGGACAGCTGGCGGGTGTGGAGCCGCCCTTCCGCCGGGCCGCCACCGTGACCCCGTACGTCCTGGGTTCCACGGTGCGCGACTACACCGACCCCGCGCAGAGCGCCTTCGGCCGTGACGGCGAGATCGGGGGCGAGGCCAAGCTGCAGGTCACCCAGGGGCTCACCCTCGACATGACCGTCAACACCGATTTCGCCCAGGTCGAGGTCGACGACCAGCAGGTCAACCTGACGCGCTTCTCGCTGCTCTTCCCCGAGAAGCGGCCCTTCTTCCTGGAGAACGCGGGCTTCTTCGCGGTCGGCGGCGGCGGCGCGGACCTCTTCTTCAGCCGCCGGATCGGCATCTCGGGCGGCCACCCGGTGCCGATCAAGGGCGGTGGCCGGCTGTCGGGTCGCGCGTCCGGTTTCAATGTGGGCCTGCTGCACATCCTGACCGGCAACAACCAGGCGGACGGACCGGAAAACACCTACTCGGTGGCCCGCCTGGCCAGGGAACTCCCCAACCGCTCCCGGTTCGGTGGGCTCTTCGTCAACCGCGCCAGCAGCCTGGACGGCGACTACAACCGCACGTTCGCGGTGGACGGACAGCTGGGGATCGGCGACAACCTGACCCTGACCTCGTTCGCGGCGATGACCGAGACCCCCGGCCTGGACGACGCCGATCACGCCTGGAACTTCACCGCGGGTTGGAGCAGCCGCAGCCTGCGCGCCAACGCCACCGTCCGCGAGATCGGCGAGCACTTCAACCCCGAGGTGGGGTTCGTGCCGCGCAACGGCCACCGCTACATGCAGTTCTTCGTGCTCCACAACATCCGGCCCGCGCGCTTCTTCCGCGAACTCCGCCCGCACATCTCCTATTACACCTACCGCAGCCTGCGCACCGGCGTCGAGAGCAACTTCAACGAATCGGCGCGCCTGCACATCGACAACCACTGGGAGTGGCCGTCCGGGATGGAGCTGCACACCGGCGCCAACTACGTAACCGAGGGCCTCTACGAGCCCTTCGCGATCCGCGGCACCGATGTCGTGGTGCCGGAGGGCAGCTACTCGGGCTGGGAGTCGCAGATCGTCTTCTTCACCGACCAGTCGCGGTCCCTGTCGTTCAACTCCCGCTTCAACTGGGGCGGCTTCCTTTCGGGGAGCAAGCGGACCAGCAGCGCCGACATGACGCTGCGCGCCGGCACCCGCGCCAGCGCCACGATCCGCGTCTCGTACAACGACGTGACCCTGCCGGAAGGCGACTTCACCACCACACTGGCCGGGCTCAACCTGGGGTACTTCTTCACGCCGCGCGTCTACATCCAGTCGCTCGTCCAGTACTCGGACCAGATCGACACCTGGTCGGCCAACGTGCGCTTCGGGTGGCTCAACACGGCGGGGACCGGGCTCTTCCTGGTGTACAACGACGTGCAGGGGATCGAGGACCTGACGGGGCCGCTTGGGCGGTCGCTGTATCTGAAGTTCACGCGGCAGGTGGGCTTGTTCGGTGGGTAGGGGAGCGGGGGGCGGTCAACAACGAACAGGAGGGGCCGGGATGGCCATGAAGAAACGACGGTTCGAAACGACGGGCCATCGGCGGCTGGCTGTGGCAGTACCGCTCATTCTGGCCGCCGCCTGCGAGGAAGCCGCGCAAACGCCGCCTGTGATGGAAAGGGACAGCGCGGGGATCAGCATCGTCACCAGCGATCCGCTCCAATCGGAGGCCGTGTGCTCCCTCTCCGACGAACCGACCTTCCTGGTCGGGGACAACCAGGACGACGAGTCGCAGTGGTTCTCCTCCGTCAGCGGTGTGGGCGCGCTCTCGGACGGGTCTGTCGTGGTGGCTGAGAGAGGCAGCGGCCAGCTTCGGATCTACGACCGCACGGGCCAACATCTCCGCAGCATGGGCCGCCTGGGTGAGGGGCCGGGCGAATTCAGCCGGCTCTGGTTCCTCAGGGTCCTGGCGGGGGACACCGTGTGGGCGGGCGACTACCGGCCGATGCGCTACTTCCTCTATGCCTCCGGCGGTGACTGGGTCCGCACGATCGAGCTTGATCCGATGTACCTGAACCCGACGCGCGACGGCGGCGTGCTGGCGAACGGCGTCTCGATCAACGTCCGGACCGAGGGGGCCGAGCGGCATGACTTCGAGACGCCCGATACCTGGCACGTCGAAGCACACGCCCCCGACGGAAAGCTCATTGGCCCGGTGGCCACGGTGCCGTCGCGCACCTTCGGCCAGGTGAAGGAAGATCCGGAATTCCTCATCGACCCCTTTTTCGATTCGAGTGCCTCCGTTGATGCGCGCGGGAATACCATCGCCATCGCCAACGGCCGCGATCCCGAGGTCAGAGTCATGGACGATGCGTTCCGACTGCGCCTGATCGTCCGCTGGCACGATCCGGGCCGACAGGTGACCCAGGAGCATGTGCGGGCCGCCCGGGACGCCGTGGAAGAGTGGGCCAGGCGTGACGGTGAGCTGTCGGCCAGCGACAGGGCGCGGCTCAGTCCCGACCGCCCCGCGGCCGATGTCCTGCCGGCGGTCCGGAGAGTGTGGGTCGGTACCGACGGCAGCATCTGGGTGTTCCCGGAAAGCGTCCCCGGCGAGTCCGAACCGCCACGTCCGATGGGATTCGGAGCCGACGGACGCTTCCTCTGCCACTTGGCCAACGTGCCGGGAGACTTCGACATCTGGGAGGTGGGCACCGACTACGCGCTCGGCATACGGGAAAGCGAGTTCGACGTGCAGCTGGTGGCGAAGTACGGCATGAGGCGGCCGGGTGCCGCTCCCGACTGACCGACGCCCAGGAGCCTGTCCACGCGGCCTCCGCACCGGGACCGAAGCGGCGACTTTCGGCAAAGGACCGTATCCCCTTTCCTCGAAACCCCTTACCGGTCAACCCACGTAGTTGGATGCGGGCACCCGATACGTCTACCAACCCGGAACAAACGACATGATCAGATGCACCGGAATCGCATCGGGGACATGGTCCGCTGCTGTCTCTGCGGCTGTGACGCTGATTCTCGGCACTGGCTGCGACGACCAACCCGCTACGGACCCCAGGATCGAGATCGACAGCGCCGGGGTCAGGGTCGTCACCATCGACCCGTTCGCTTCCGATGCCGCGTGCTCCGTGAGCGAGGAACCGACATTCTACATCGGCGACAGCGAGGAGAGTGACGAGCAGTGGTTCACCCGCGTACTGGGCGCGGTCCGCCTGTCCGACGGCTCCGTCGCGGTTGCCGACGACTACACCATGCAGGTGCGCATCTTCGACAAGTCGGGTGCGTACATCCGCTCCATGGGGCGGGAGGGGGAGGGCCCGGGGGAGTTCAAACGCCTCTGGTACCTGTGGCGCCTGCCGGGGGACACGCTGTGGGTGGGTGACTACCGGCCCTGGCGCTACCAGGTGTACGCCTCGACCGGGGAGTGGATTCGAACGGTGACGATGGATCCGGTATATCCGAACCCGACCCGGGCCGGCGGAGTGCTGGCGAACGGTGTTTCGATCAACTCGCGGGACGAGAGTGCCAGGCCGCAGGATTTCAGCGCTCCTGACAAGCGTCATGTCGAGGCCCACGGACCGGACGGGAAGCTGATCGGCATACTCGCAACCCTGCCGGGACGCACCTTCGGCCAGGTGGATGACGGCACGCTCAACTACTACCTGAGCCCCTGGTACGATTCCAATCCCACGATCGACGCGGAGGGCCGAACGATCGTCACCGCCAACGGCCGCGACCCCGAGGTCCGGGTTCTCGACGACGAAATGCGCCTGCGCCTCATCATTCGTTGGGGCGACCCCGGCGGGAAGGTGACCTCCGCCGATATTCAGGCAGCCCGGGAGGCCGAACGGCGCCGGGCCCTGGAAGATGGGGAGATTTCGCAGTTCGAGGAGGCCAACCTGAGCCCGAAGCGTCCCGGCGCGGATGTCTTCCCCGCGGTCAGTTCGGTCAGGGCCGGAGTGGATGGAACGGTCTGGGTGTATCGCTACCGCAGACCCGGGGCGCCCGCCCGGCCGCGGCTGATGGCGTTCAGCCCCGACGGGGCCTTCGTCTGTCACCTGGCCACCGGAAAGAGCGGCTTCACGATCCGCGAGTTCGGGGCCGACTACGTGCTTGGGACCCACACGAACGAACTGGGTGTGCAGCATGTGGCGATGTATGACCTGATGCGGCCGGGGGCGACACCGGAATAACCGGGCTCGAGGGGTTGTGCAGCGCGGCCGCTCTGTTCCCGCCGGACGTCACTCCCGCGGTGCTGTCGCTGACGGTTTCCTGACCCGCTCCGTCTCCATTTCTGGCGCACACGACCCTCGACTTTCACCTGGTGGCGAAGTATGACCTGGAGCGATTGGTCCCGGACAACCATCCACGCGGACCAATGCGTCCAATGTCTTTGGCACGGCACATGGTTTCGGAGAATGGAGAGAAGCCGATTAGGGGACTTCGTGACAATGGCAGGCGCATGGGTATGTTGGCGCTGCTGATGGCGGGGGTCGGAGGCTGGAACGCACAGCCCGCGCCGGCACAGCAAATCGAAATCGACAGCACAGGGGTTCGAAGGGTGACCATCGATCCATCCGCTGCGGATGCCATGTGCTCCGTGGGCGAAGAACCGACGTTTTCCGTAGGCGACGACGAGGATCACGACGAACTGTGGTTCTCGCGCGTCCTGGGCGTCGCCAGACTCTCCGATGGTTCCGTGGCGGTGGCGGACGACCAGTCCCGCGAGGTGCGAATCTTCGACGCGTCCGGCTCGCACGTCCGTTCGATGGGACGGGAGGGTGAGGGCCCTGGGGAGTTCGACAACATCTGGTTCATGTGGCGCCTCCCGGGAGACACGCTGTGGGTGGGTGATTTCAGACCCTGGCGCTACCACCTGTACACCTCGACAGGGGAGCATGTCCGGACCGTGACGATGGATCCGCTCTACGCGAACCGATCCCGGGGTGGCGGCGTGCTCGCGAATGGCGTTTCGCTCAACGTTCGGTATGAACCTGCCAGGCGGCGAGACTTCAAGACGCCCGATTCCTGGCACGTCGAAGCCCACGGCCCTGACGGGAAGCTGCTGGGAACGCTCATGACCCTGCCCGGGCGCACGTTCGGCCGCGTGGGTGGGGACGCATCGAACTTCTATGACAGCCCCCTGTTCGACGCGAGCTCATCGATCGACGTGGCGGGCCGAACGGTCGCGGTAGCCAACGGCCGTGATCCTGAAGTCAAGGTCCTGGATGACGAATTGCGACTGCGCCTCGTCGTCCGCTGGGACGACCCCGGCCGGGAAGTGACGGCCGCGCACGTGCGGTCGGCCAGGGAGGCCAGGAGGCGCCGGGCAGGGGAAGCAGGCGAGGAGCGGCGGCTGGGAATCTCCGACCTGGACTCGGATCTTCCCGCGGCGGATTTCTTTCCCTCGGTCAGTTCGGTCAAGGCGGGCGTGGATGGGACCGTGTGGGTATGGCGGTATCCCAGGCCGGGTGTGCCCGGCCGGTCACGGGTGATGGCCTTCGGTTCCGATGGCGATCTCGAGTGCTTCCTGACCACCAACAAGGATGACTACAGGATCCTCGAGTTCGGGGCCGACTACGTGCTTGGGGTGCACACGACCGAACTGGGTGTGCAGCATGTGGCGATGTATGACCTGGTGCGGCCCGCGGCGCCACCGAAGTAGTCTTGACGGGGGTTCGCTGCTGCGGTTGGTCAGCTGCCGCCGGATGTCATCCCTGTCTCAATCGCGCTGACCGTCTCCTGACCCGCGATCCTTAGATTGCGGGGCACACGATGCCCGCCCACCTCCGCGTCACCAGGAACACCAGCCTCCCCACAATGCCCCAACCCATCCACGACATCCTCCACCGAGTCTTCGGCTACACGGATTTCCTCGGCCAGCAGCAGGCGGTGATCGAACACACCGTGGCTGGCGGCGACAGTCTGGTCCTTATGCCCACCGGCGGCGGCAAGTCCCTCTGCTATCAGATTCCGGCGATCGTGCGTGACGGGGTGGGGGTGGTGGTCTCGCCCTTGATTGCGCTCATGCGGGACCAGGTGGAGGGATTGCGCCAAACGGGGGTCCGCGCCGCCTGCCTCAACTCGACGCTCACCTACCAGGAGGTGCTGGAGGTCGAGGCGGCGGTGACGAACAGCTCGCTCGACCTCCTCTACGTCGCCCCCGAGCGCCTCCTCGGCGACCGCACCCTGGAACTCCTCGCGCGCACCCGTCTCGCCCTCTTCGCCATCGACGAGGCGCACTGCGTCTCCCAGTGGGGACACGACTTCCGGCCCGAGTATCTGCAACTCTCCGAGCTGCGCGACCGCTTCCCAGACATCCCCCGCATCGCCCTGACCGCCACCGCCGACGAACCCACCCGGCGTGAGATCGTGCGCCGTCTGGGCCTCGGCCGCGCCCCGCAGTTCGTGAGCGGCTTCGACCGTCCCAACATCCGCTACGCGGTCGTGCCGAAGAACCGTGCGCGACACCAGCTCCAGCGCTTCCTGGAGGAACGCCACCGGGGGAGCGCCGGCATCGTGTACTGCCTGTCGCGGCGGCGCGTCGACGACACCGCCGAGTGGCTGCGCGGCATCGGTGTGGACGCGCTGCCGTACCACGCCGGCCTCCACGCCGCCACGCGGCAGCGCAATCAGGACCGCTTCCAGCGCGAAGACGGCGTCGTGATCGTGGCCACCATCGCCTTCGGGATGGGGATCGACAAGCCGGACGTACGCTTCGTCGCGCACCTGGACCTCCCGAAGAGCATTGAGGCGTACTACCAGGAGACGGGGCGGGCGGGGCGGGACGGGGAGCCCGCCGACGCCTGGATGGTCTACGGGCTCCAGGAGGTGGTGACCCTCCGCCAGATGGTGGAAGGGTCGACGGCGGGCGAAATGCGCAAGAGGCTGGAGGTGCGCAAGCTCGACGCCATGCTTGGCTACTGCGAATTGACCGCCTGCCGCCGCCAGACGCTGCTTTCCTACTTCGGCGAGACCCTCGACCAACCCTGCGGCAACTGCGACAACTGCCTGACACCGGTGGCGTCCTGGGACGCGACCGAAGCGTGTCAGAAGGCGCTCTCGTGCGTCTCCCGCACCGGCCAGATGTTCGGCGCGGGGTACCTGATCGACGTGCTCAGGGGACTGGAGAACGAGCGCATCCAGCGTTTCGGCCACGACCGGATTCCGACCCATGGGGTGGGTGCCGATCTCGATCCGTACAGGTGGCGCTCAGTCTTCCGCCAGCTGGTGGCGCGCGGCCTGCTCAGCGTGGACATGGAGGGATACGGGTCGCTTCGGCTGACCGAGGCAAGCTGGCCTGTGTTGCGCGGTGAGGAGGAGGTGCTGATGCGCCGGGATGTGCGTCCGGAAAGGGCGGCGAGAAAGCGGAAGAAGAAGGAACCTCCACCGCCTCCCGATCCGTCAACCTGGGACGAGGCGCTCTGGGAGGCGCTACGGGCGCGCCGGACCGAGCTGGCCAGGGCCCAGTCCGTGCCTCCGTATGTGATCTTTCACGATTCGACGTTGCGTGAGATGGTGGAGCAGCGTCCTCGCACCCTGGAGGAGTTCGCGCGTTTGAGCGGGGTGGGGGAGACGAAGCTGGGTCGCTACGGCGACGAGTTTCTGGCCGTGATCACGGAGTGGGACGACACGCCCTCGATACGATTGGCGGGGGAGGGATAGGCCCGGAAGCCGGGGAACGTCTCCCGCCTCTTGGCCGCGAGGAATGTCGGCAAGGGCGGATGGCACGTTTCCGGTCATTCCTTCCGCTTTCGGATCAAAGCGCGAGGGGTGCGATTGCCTGTACCGATGAGTCTGCCCTCAACCCGGCGAATCCAGTCCCCCGGCCCGATCTCCAGGAATGGCTGGACCTCCTCAAGGGAAAGCGGGGCAGGGTGCATGTCCGTCGTCCGGTTGTCCAAACCGATGCCCTTGACTTCAACCCAGTCGAAGAACCCGCGGTTCCCGGTGGACTGTCCCGCGGGCCAGGTCGCCATGACCACATAGGTCGCGTCACCCGACAAGACCGTGCCCGCAAAGTCCAGCCTCATCAGTTCCGTCGATCCGGCCTTTACCGTCAGGACTCCGCTCCTTACGGCCATCGTAATCTCCGTGAGCTCTCCGACATCCCCGATGGCGTCGGATTGTCCGTACCATCCATCGTCATAAAGCCAGGTTGGTCCCGACCCATCGAACAGGAGGAATCGATAGTCCGTGTCGCCCAGTCCGAAGTTGTTGCCATCCGCCCCGATCTGGATCTGGTAGGAGGAGAAGCGCTCATGGTCGGCGCCGACGATCAGCGCCGCCCAAGCGGCACTGGTCGCATTCCCCAGGGCAGCTGTGACTTCCCATTCAGTGGCATTGAGCGAGAAGCCGGCGAAGCCCAGATACCCGGACGCAGCGTTCGCCAACCAGAACCTTCCGTCGGCAATCATGGCCGTGGAACTGTCGGTCACTGTCCATTTGGCCAGACTCTCATCGGTTTCGAAATCGTCCCGAAGGAGGCGTTGGGGTTCCGCCACCCTCACGGGAAACGTCTGCGAGACGCTCAGCCCGCCGGGATCGGTCGCCGCAGCCGTGCCCGTCGTGGTTCCCACGCCAACGCCGGTCGTGGTCAGGATATCGCCCGCGACGGACCCTGTTGCGACGGTCGGATCCGAGAATTCGGCACCGTAGGCGAGTTCCTGCGCGTCCGGGTCACTGAAAAAGGCGCGAAGAAAGATCTCCCTCGAACCGCCCGGCGATAGGTATACGTCAGGTATCGTCCCGCTGACCTCCGGCGGCCGATTGGGCACCACCACGTCGAAGCGCAACTGGCCCGTGAGACTGTCCGGATCGGTCGCGGTCACCGTTACGGTCGTGTTGCCCGGAGAGGTGCCCTGGACCCTGACTCGGTCGCCCGAGATGGAAGCGCGGGCCACCTGAGGGTTTGAAGGCTCGGCCGACAAGCTGATCCGTTCCATCTCCGGGTCCTCGAAGCACGGCGTGACAACCTCGGTCTCTCCCACGTGGAGCGTCTGTTGCGGTATGGTGCCGCACGCGACGGGAGGCTGCGGATCACCACAGGCGCCGAGCCATACGACTGCCGCAAGCGAAAGAACCACGGGGGAAGCGGGAGGGGTGTACGACGGACGACAAGGATGACGGAACACGGTGTGATACATCGGTTGTTCTCCGGAATGGCGGGATCGGTCACGGGGCGCGTGGAATCCCTGACTGGCAACGGGAGAAGACAAGATACAGCCAACCGAGCCGGCTTTGCAGGAGCGGTGACTTCGCCCCTTCTCTCCCGACAGATGCCGAACTCGCCCGCTTTCGCGTAACGCTACGCTGGCGGCAGCGCCACCGGCGTCAGTTCGACGAGCGGGGACGGATTCCCGACCGATTCGGAGCCATAACCGATGGCGGCATGATCCTGCTCTGGTCTCGCCAAAGGGTCGGCCGTGAAACCGGCGTGGCCACGCCGTCGGCACGAGCCACCGGGCGCATGTCCGCTCCTGCAGCCCCCACCTCGAGCCCCGTCAATTCAACCCAGTCGAAGAAACCGCGGCGTCCGGTGGTTTCTCCCGCGGGCCACGTCACGAGCGCGAGGAAAGTCGCGTCAACCGACAAGCCCATCGCCGCCAGGTCGACCCGCACCAACTCGGTCGATCCGGCCGTCGCGGTCAGATGCCCATCCTCGATGGTCATTGTGATTTCGGTGAGGTCGCCGACATCCGCTATGGCGTCCGATTGCCCGTACCAGCCATCGTAGTAGGTCCAGTATGGCCCCGCTTCATCCCATACGAAGAATCGATAGTCCGTGTCGCCCAGACCGAAACGGCCGCCATCGGCCCCGATCTGGATCAGGTACTCGGAGAAGCGTTCGTGGTCCGCGCCGACTTTCAGGCCCACCCAGGCTAGGCTCGTCGCATTCCCCATGGCTGCCGTGACTTCCCATCCGGTGACAAAGAGCGTGGTGCTGGCAATGCCCAGAAAGGTGGCCGCGGTATTCTCCAGCCAGAACATTCCGTCCTCTACCAGCGCCGCCGAGTTGGTGTTGAGCGTCCAGCTGCTCAAGCTCTCTTCGGACTCGAAATCGTCCTGAAGAAGGCGTTGAGGCTCCAGGACCACCACGGTGAAGCTGTGCGAGACGCTGAGCCCGCCGGGATCGGTCGCGGTAGCCGTGCCCGTCGTGGTGCCCACGCCAGCGGCAATCGCGATCAGGGTATCGCCGGCGACGGAATCCGTTGCGACACCCGGGTCCGAGAATTCGACCCGGTAGGCGAGCTGCTCCCCATCGGGGTCGACAAAGAAGTCGGAGAGATCGATCTTGCGCGAACCCCCCGGCAGCAGACGGGTATCGGGCATCGGCAATCGCAGCTCCGGCGGCCGGTTGGGGACCACGACGTCGAAGCTAATCCGGGCCGCCATATTGTCCGGATCAACCGCGGTGACGGTAATGGTCGCGTTGCCCGGGGAAACTGCCCGTAGCCACACATGCTCTCCCGAGATGAGGCCGCGCGCCACATCGTAGCTCGAGGACTCGGCCGACAAGCGGACTGCCTCCATTTCCGGGTCCTCGAAGCAGGGCGTGACAACCGCGGTCTCTCCCACGTAGACCGTCTGCTGAGGTATGCTGTCGCACGCGACGGGAGGCCGGGGATCACCACAGGCGGCGAGCCAGCCGGCTGCCAGGAGCGCGTAAGAGCCGCCCCTACCCCTCGACGTTGGCCTCATGGAAGGCCTCCGCAAACTCACCCAGCTTCTTCTCCATCAACGACTTGAGCACCGCCGCCACACCCCCCGCCTCGGCCACTCCCACCTCGCTGGCCCACCACGTCACCGCTTCCGACAGGGTGATCTGCGTGTCGCGGATCATCTGCGTGGCCTGCTGGACGCGCACCGACACCGAGTAGCCCACCACCCCCGCCACCCCGCCCCCGCACTCGAACGTCACCCTCAGTTCGGGAAGGCCCGGACTGGCGAGCATCTCCTCCCGCGTGAGCACCGGCACCTCGGCGGCCTCCAGCGCGGCTGCCGCATCCGCGCGTATCGACTCGGCCGAAACGCCCGCCCCCTCGCAGCCAAGGTTGGTCTCGGCGCGGATGTGCACGCCGGGCAGCCCCTCCAGGGTGTACCGGTTCCAGGTCGTGTCCTGGGCGGCGGCCGAACCGGCCAGGAGCAGGGCCATCGCCGCGCCCCCCCACCCGGCCCGCCTCATCAGCGGCTCCCGCACGTCCGGCACTGGTGGTTGTTCTTCGACCCGAGCTTCTCCAGGAGCGCAACGGTCGCCGGATGGGGCTGCGCCCGCTGTTCCGGACTGTTCGCAAGATCCGCGGTCGTCTGTCCCCGCCGGCTGATCGCATTCACGTCCGCGCCCCGGCTGACCAGGAACAGGATCGTCGCGTTGTCGCCCCGCGCGGCAGCGTGGTGGATGGCGGTGTAGCCGTCCTTGTCGCGCAGGTTGGGATCGATGCCGAGCTCGTCGACCAGGTAGCGCACCGCGGGAAGCCACCCGTCGGGGACGCTCCGGTGCTGCTGCGCGACACGCGAGGTGCCGAACCCGACCCCGGAGGCCGCGTGCAGCGGGTGGATCGCCGGACCGTAGTCGGGTACGGGCGGCAGTCCCGAGGGATCCGTCCGTTCCTCTTCCTGCTGCTGAGCGGGGACGTTCGCCCCGAAGAAGCGCCGCGACGGCAGCTTGATCGTCCAGATGTTCGGGTCCGCGCCGTACTCCACCAGCAGGCGCATGGCCTCCACGTCGACCGCGTAGGCCGCACGCCAGAAGGGCGTGGCCCCGGTGAAATCGACGCCCATGCGTCCCGCGTTGTAGGCCGCGTACCAGATGTGGGTGGCCGTGCGCTGGTTGGGGTCGGCGCCCGCCTCCAGGAGCAGTCTCATGAAGTCGAGGTAGTGCGTCTCCTGCTGGCGGAACGCCTGGGGCTGCGGGTACCAGGTGCGCAGCGACCACTCGATGTTGAGGGTGGCGAAGAGCGGGGCCGCGCCGTCGTCGCTGACCAGGTTGGGATCCGCGCCGCGCTCCAGCAGGTCGCGGGCCAGGTCGTAGTTGCCGTTGATGACCGCGACCAGCATCGGGGGGGACTGGTCGCCGCCGGTGGGCCGGTTGATGTCGGCACCGGCGTCGGCCAGTAGTGCGGCGGTGGACCGGTGGCCTTCCCGGGCCGCGTAGTGGAGCGCGGTGAACCCGCCCTGCTTGCCGATCTGCTCGATCGAGCTGAGCGCCTTGAAGGGGGGCTCGGGGGGCGGCTCCGGCGTCGAATCGGGTGGGGTGGCCGCCGAATCCGGGGGCGTGGCCGGGTTCGCCGCCGCGGGGGCTGGCCGGGCGGGGGTGCGGGGCTGAGCCGGCGGGACCTGTGGCTGCCGGACCTGAACGCGCGGCTCCTCTTCTTCCTCCTCCTCCTCCTCCGGCTCCTCCGCCGCGGCCCGCACACGTGAGCGCTTCCGCTGCTCGGCGCGCCAGGCGACGCTGATGGCCGGGTAGTCCTTCAGGGCCGTCTGCAGGGCCGGGTCGGCACCGGCTTCGAGGAGGGCGCTCAGCGCCGCGTCGGCACCGCGCACCGCGGCGAACATGAGGGGCGTGCGCTCGGAGAAGGTGTCGCGCGCGTCGGTGTCGGCACCATGGGCGGCGAGCAGTGCCACGACCGCTGCCGCATCGGCGTCGGCCGCGAAGTGCATGGCGGTGACGCCGGTGGTGGTGAACACGTTCGGATCGGCTCCGGCAGCCAGGATCAGCTCCGCGACATCGGGGCTGCCCGAGCGGCTGGCCAGGTGCAGGGGCGTGTAGCCGCCCAGGCGGGTTGTCGCCCGCGGGGTCGCGCCGGCGTAGAGGAGGATGCCCGCGATCTCGGCGTCGTTGCGGGTGGCGGCCCAGTGGAGCGCGGTCATGCCGTCGCTCTGGGCGGTGTTGACGTCGGCCCCATCCCTCAGCAGCGCGCGCACCGCTTCCACGTCGCCCCGCTCCGCGGCATCTGCGACGGGGGAATCAGCCGGCCCGGCACCGGTGACTGCCAGCGCGAGGATGACGCTCGCCAGGCCCGCGAACCGACCGCCCTTCGACCTCTGGCCCCTCGCCGTCCGCATGCGTCCCTTCATGACAGATTCCCGCCAGAATCTGTCATTACACCTATCAACTGATCCAAGGCGAGTGCTTTGGGTGGTCATTCCAGCCTCCTTCGTGACAGATTCCCCCCGGAATCTGACCGGGAATCTGTCACGGGTTTGCCTTTGTTGCTCCTAGATCTCGTAGTGCCCCGTGCTGTTCCCGAACTTCTCGAGGTCGTCCGCGCCGAGCTTGTGCAGCAGGCTCAGCATGACGTTGGCCATGGGCGTTCCCGGCTGGGCGCGGATGTGCTGCTCGCCCTCCAGGATCCCGCCCGCGCCCCCGACCAGGAAGAGCGGGCAGCGGATGTGGTTGTGCAGGTTGCTGTCGCCCATCGCCGAGCCGTACATGATCATCGTCTTGTCGAGGAGCGTGCCGTCCCCCTCGGTCGCCTGTTGCAGCCTCTCGAGGAAATAGGGGAGCATGGAGATGTGGTACTCGTTGATTCGGCCGAACTGCCGGACGCGCTCCGGACGGCCGCCGTGGTGCGACGCCGCGTGGAAGGGCGTCTCCACCCCCGACTCGGGGTAGACGCGGGGCGATGCGTCGCGGCCCAGCTTGAGCGAGAAGACGCGCGTCGTGTCCGACTGGAAGGCGAGCACCTGCAGGTCGAACATGAGCTTGACGTGCTCCTCGAAGGAGTCGGGCACGCCGACCGGCGCCTCGGGGATCTGCCGCTCCTCGCCGCTCACGTTCTGGGCCTCGATCCGCTGGATCCGCTGCTCCAGCTCGCGGATGTTCTGCGCGTACTGGTCCAGGCGGTGCACGTCGGCCGGGTCCAGCTGGCGGCGCATGGACGTCATCTCGCCCATCACCCAGTCCAGGATGCTCCGGTTGGTGGTCAGGCGCTCGGCACGCTGCTCCGCGGTGCCGCCCGCCCCGAAGAGCTGCTCGAAGACGGCCCGCGGGTCGCGAATCATGGGGAGCGGCTCGGTGGGCGAGGCCCAGCTGATGGTGTCCGTGTAGACGCAGGCGTAGCCGTACGCGCAGCCGCCGGCCTGGTCGACGTTCTCGATCGAGAGCTGCATGGAGGGGATCGGCGTATCCTGGCCGAAGCGGTGCACGTAGAGTTGGTCGAACGAGGTGCCTACGCGCACATCGGACCCCTCGGTCTGCTTGGGGTGCGCCTGGGTGAGGAAGACCGCGCTGGTGCGGAAGTGGTCGCCGCCGATCTCGGCCGGCGCGTACGCGTCCGCCATGCGCGCGTCGGTGTCGCTCACGATGGTCAGGTACTTCCGGAATGGCTCGAGCGGCTTGAGGCTGCTGGGGGACAGGTCGAAGTTCTTCCCCGTCTCGGCGGGGGACCAGAGGTTCTGGCTCGCACCCCAGTCGTTGCAGCCGGCGGCCCCGTGCACCTGCTCGATGCAGACCAGCCGGGTGCGGTCGGCGGCCCTGCCCGCGGGAGTGGACGCCCACAGGCGGCCCGCGGGGACCATGGCGTCGAGGAGGGGCAGGCTGATGGCGGCTCCGGCTCCCTTGAGCATCGCGCGCCGCGAGATGTGCTTGCCGCTGAGGTATTTCATGCGAATCAGTCCTCTTGGAGTGGGTGACTCGTTGTTGCAGTCCGTGAACGAAGCCCTCCCTGCGCTGAGGCGGGGATGCGCCCGGGGGCTCCTACATCATTGGACACCGTCAGTTGCCCTCCCGTTGGGGCTCGTGGCCGGGATCCTGCTCCTCGGCCACCGGGGTGCCGGCCCGGGCCATGCGGAAGGCATCGCTCCCGACCACCCCCAGCACGAAGGAGGACACGCGGTAGCCGTTGGCCGCGGCTTCGCGGATGATCGCCCGGACGGCCGGCATGTCGTAGTACTCGACCCTGCGGCCGAGCGCGAAGGCCATCAGGTTCTCCGTGAAGGTGCTGAGCACGACGTCCGGCATGTCGAGGAGCGCGTTCCTGAGGTCCTCGGGGCTGGCCAGCACCCTGCCGTTGTACATCTCGCCGACCGGGTCGACCGGGTTGCCCCCGTCGCGGATGCGCCAGACGCCGGTCACGTCGAAGTTCTCGAGCGCGAGCCCCAAGGGGTCCATCACGATGTGGCAGGAGCGGCACTGCGGGTTCCGGCTGTGCTCCTCCAGGCGCTCGCGCACGGTCAGGAAGCGCCCCTCCTCGGCGGCCGCGGTCTCCTCGAAGGCGGGGATGTCGGGGGGCGGGGGAGGGGGCGGCGTGCCGAGCAGCACTTCGAGGACCCACTTGCCGCGCAGCACCGGAGAGGTGCGGTCGGGATGCGACGTGAGGGTGAGGATGCTGCCGTGACCGAGGAGGCCGCGGCGGTGCCCGGTGGGGTAGGTGACCTTCTTGAAGGCGGGTCCGGTCACCCCGGTGATGCCGTAGTGCCGGGCCAGGCGCTCGTTCACGAAGGTGTAGTCGGCCGTGAGCATCTCCAGGACGGAGCGGTCCTCGTCGACCAGGTGGTCGAAGAAGAGTTCCGTCTCGCGGTGCATCGCGTCGGCCAGGGTCTGGTCGAAGTAGGGGAAGGTGAGCGCGTCGGGGTGGATCTTCTCCAGGTCCTGGAGCCGCAGCCACTGGGCGGCGAACCGGGTGGCGAGGGCCTCGGCGCGCGAGTGGGCGAGGAGGCGGCGGGCCTGCCGCTCGAGTTCGGCGGGGTCGGAGAGGGCACCGGAGCGGCCCAGCTGCAGGAGTTCGTCGTCGGGGGGCGCGCCCCAGAGAAAGAAGGAGAGGCGGGATGCGAGGTCGGGTCCGGCGATCTCGTAGATCCCGTCGGGTCCCGCGTCGGCGGGCGGCCGTTCGAGTCGGAAGACGAAGTGCGGGCTGGCGAGGATCGCCTGGAGGGCGGTGCGGATCCCCTTTTCGAAGCCGCCGTCTTCGGCGCCCATCTCGTAGAAAGGGAGGAGGCCTTCGACGTCGTCGCCTGTGGCGGGGCGCCGGTATGCGCGGGTCGCGACCTGCGCGATGATCTCGCGGGCGCAGGGCAGGGCCTCCTCGGGGCGGGTGGGGCGGCAGGTGAAGACGGTGCGGCGCGCCGGGGTGTCGGAGACGCCGGTCACGTCGAAGGGGCCGAGCACGGTAAGGCGTTGCAGGTGCTGCTGGGTGGTGACGCCGTAGCCGATCCCCATCTGTCCGTCCGCCAGCGTGTGGTCGATGGGGCGGATCAGGTCGTCCACCACGCCCTCGAACTGGCGGATGAAGGCTGCCGAGACGCGCTTCTGTCCCGCCGTCACGTAAATCGAGTCGGTGCGGATGTTGAGGCCGGTGGGCTCGGATTCCGACATCCAGCGGTCGACGGTGAGGAGCGCCACGCGGGCGCCGTCGATCGAGACTTCGATCTGCTCGGTCCCGAAGGTGCGCCCGAAGACCTCGCCCTCCACGGCGTTGTACGGCATGATGTGGAAGACGTACCTGCCGTCGGCGGGGAAATTGTGCAGCACCGAGAGTCCTCCGCGCGTGCCGATCGGCGCCCCCTCGACCTGCTCCTTCTGTGACTGCACCCGCGGAATGCGGTATTCGGTGGACGAGACCTCCGCCTCGGGGTCGCCCAGGGCAAGGCGACTGACCTGCCCGGCCGCGCGCAGATACCCTTCCATGACCGTCGCCGACGGCATCTGTACGTCGGCGATGTTGTCGAAATTGGCGCTCTTGGTGTCGAGGGGGAGGAAGGTGCCCACATCGATGTCCAGCCCCAGCAGGTCCTTCACGGCGGCGGCGTACTCGGCCCGGTTGAGGCGCTGGAAGGTCCTCCGTCCCGGGTTCGGGTCGCCGGCGGCGATCCGGTCCATGGTGTTCTCGAGCTCGGTGGCCATCTCCGCGAGGACCTCCGGCTCGGGGCGGGGCATCCCCGAGGGCGGCATCATGCCGGCGCGGAGCTTGCGGATCATCTTCTCGATCGTGGGGCGCCGCTGGGCGGCGTCGGCGATGTCGAAACCCTCGAGGACGAGGTTCTGGATGCGGCGGCGCTCGTTGTGGCAGCGGACGCAGTACTTCTCGACGATCTCGTTGGGGCCGGGGTTGGCGAAATCCGGGGCAGCCGTTGAGTATTGAGGGGCCTCCCACGGAACCGCGCCAAGTGGGGCAGGGTAGGAAACGGGGGTTTCCCGCCCGGCGACGCCGACGCCGAACGCACCGGCCACGAGGAGCGCAATGGCGAATCTGCTCATGTTGACGCTCGCATGATGAAGATCCTCGGGACGGGGTCCGGAGCCGGGCCCGTCGCCAGCCCTCGGGCTCGACGTGCGATTGGACCGCGGGTCCTTTCCGGCGTGGCCACACTCTTACGGCATAAAGATATGCCACACCGGTCGTGTTTCGCCACCGTCCTGGCGGTCATCTGCATGCAGATCGGTATCCTGGCGCCGGTGGACCCGGTTGCCGCCCAGGAGCGCCCCCACGACGACGATGCCGTCCGACTGACCGCACGGGTCATCGACGGGCGGAGCGAGGAGGGGTTGCTCGGTGCGGTGATCGAACTGGGCGGGATCGTCGAGCGATATGTGACGGGTGTGGACGGCCGCGTCGAGATCGAGGTCCCGAAGGGACGCTATGCGCTCACGGTGCGCAGGGGCCGGTACGAGGTGCTCTCGGGGGATCTGGACGTGTTCGAGCCGGGCGAATTCACGCTGTCGCTGGAACGCGTCGGGACGATGGACCGGACAGCGACCGCCACCCTCGAGGTCAGGGTCGTGGATCACGAGTCGGGGGGCGGGATCGGGGGGGCGCGGGTATCGCTCCTGGAAGGCCCGGATGCCGTGACCGACCAGTGGGGGTATGCGGAGTTCAGCGGACTGGACCTGCTGGTTGCCCAGGTCTCCGTGGAGATGGGCGGCTATGCGACGCGCACCGCGCCGGTTGCGCTGCACCCGTTTCGCACGGCGGCCGTACGGGTCGCCATGACGGCCGAGGAGGCCGCGCCCCAGCCGGTCGAGGTCGTGGTGCGCACCCGGGCGATGGACGTGCTCTCCTCCAACTACATCGGGCGCCGTGGTGAGCGGGCGGGCCTGTTTACGCGCCGGATGCTCGAGGAACTCGCGGTCACCAGGCTCTCCGACGCGTTGGCGACAATGGAGGGATTTCGCGTGGAACGCCCCGGCCCGGCTGAAGCGAGGCTCGTGGCGCCCAGGAACTGCACGCTTGACGTGCGCGTGGACGGGATTCGGAGAAGGTCGGATCGGTTGAACATCGACGTTGTCCCTGTCAGTGAGGTCGAGAGCGTGGAGGTGCAGTTGCTTCCGCGGCGCGGCTGCGGTGTCGTCATGATCCGGACCCGGCGTTGAGGACACCGACTATCTTGAAGGAATCGCCTTCCAGCTCTTCACAACGGGAGATCCATAAATGACGAGTCGCCGTTCATCCCGGTTCGGCCGTGGGGACCGACGGATTGGTGCGCGTGCCGTTCTGTCGGCGGTCGCCGCCCTCCTGCCGCTCCCGATGCTGGGGTCCCCGCCCGTCGCCGCCCAGGACCGCGCGCAGGAAGAGGAACTCATCCCACTCACCGCCCTGGTGCGCGACGCCCTGGACGAGCGGGGCCTGCAGGGTGCCGTGATCGAAGTGGACGGCGTGGTCACACGCCATGTGACCGGCGAGGACGGACGCGTCGAACTGAAGCTCCCGGCGGGGAGCTACCTGGTTACGGTGCGAAAGGGAGGCTACGACGTTCTCGTCGGTGACCTGAGGGTGTTCGAGCCGGGCGAATTCATGCTGGACCTGGACAGGGCCGGGGACGTCGACATGCGCGTGCCTCCGAAACTCCTGGTGCGCGTCGTGGACGGCGACACCGGAAACGGGATCGAGGGGGCGAAGGTATCGATTGTGGACGGCGGGAGCCGGGTGACCAACCTACAGGGCCGGACGGAATTCACGGAGCTCGAGCTGGGTGTCGCCCGGATCAGCGTGGAGATGATCGGCTACGCGCAGCGGACGGAGCCGGTCGCGCTGCATCCGGATCGCACCACGTCGGTAGAGGTCCGAATGTCGCCCGAGGCGATCGAACTCGAGCCCATCGTGGTCGATGTGCGGTCGCCCCACCTGGAGCGCTGGGGCGTCTACGAGCGTCTGGACCATGGGCTCCCCCGGCGAGTGCTGACCCGGCGCACGATCGACCAGCGAGCGATCGTACGGCTCTCCGACGCTTTCTACGGGATGCCCGGTGTCCGGGTCAACCGGCGTTCGATCCACTCGACGCGGCTGGTGGCGCGCGCGCGCTGCACTCTCAGCGTGTATGTGGACGGATTCCGCTGGGGAACCAACATCGACGCCGTTCCGCCGGAGTGGGTGGAGGTGGCCGAGGTCTACTGGGGAACTCAGTACGCCGGTCGAGTTCACCGGGCTTAACCGGAACGGCTGTGGCGCTGTCCTCATCTGGACCCGGCTGGGACAGGCGCAGTAGGACGCCAGGACCGGGTGATGACACCGGTGGACCGGCGATGGGGACGATGAGGAGTTCCTCGCGGTCCTCCGCCCGGAGGACGCGGGGCTTGCGCGCCCATACGGCGGTCCTTGCGGCGGGCCTTGTTGTCCTTTCGGCAGCGTCCGCACGAGGCCTGACAGCCCAGGAGCCGGACCAGGAGGTGGATTTGGTCCGTGTGACCCTGCATCTGCGAAATGCGGATACCAACGAGTCCCTGATGGGGGCGCTGATCGAGCTGGCGGGCCACTCGGGGCGGTACGTCACCGGGATGAACGGGCGCGTCTCCTTCGAGGTTCCGGCGGGGCACTACACCGTCACCGCGCGGAAGGGCGGGTACGCGACGCTGCGCGGTGCTTTCCATGTGTTGGGCGCGGGTGTCCTGACCGTCATGATGCACGAACTGGGGGACCTGGAGACGAGTGTTCCCGGGAGGCTGCTCCTGCGGGTCGCGGAGTTTGGCACGGGCCGCCTGATCGAGGGGGCGTCCGTCTCGATTCCCGGCGGGCCGGCCAGGTTGACGGACGGGCAGGGATGGGTCGAGTTCACCGGCCTGAGCGGGCCGGCCGCCGACGTCACGGTGGCGATGTTCGGCTATGAGACGCGCACCGAACCCATCGTGCTGCACGAGGGCCGCACGACGGTGGTCGAGGTGGCGATGGCGATCGACGCCGTGGTCCTGGCGCCCATCGAGGTCGTGGCGAGCTCCGGATTCCTGGAGAAGCAGGGCGTGTACTGGAGGATCGAACGGGGCTGGCCGGACAGGCTCATGACCCGGGAGGAACTCGTTGAGAAGGCCGAACCGCGCCTGGCGGACGCCTTCCGGAGCCTCGCCGGGATACGGGTGGACTACCGCGGGGCCCTCGCCGCCCTGACGACCCATACGGGCTGCCCGATAGCAGTGTACTTCGACGGTCAGCCCCTGACTGACTCCAATCCGGTGGGGTTGAACATCGACGACGTTCTGGCGGAGGAGGTCGAATTCGCCGAGGTCTATCACAGGGGACGGACGCCCGCGCGGTTCCCCGGCCCTTGTGGCTCCGTCCTGCTCTGGTCCCGCGAGCGGGCCGGGAGGGGGTAGGCATGGGCGGCCGGATCTCGCGGTGGCCGAGTGTCTGGCTCTTCGCGGCTTCGCTGTTCGCCTACTCCAGCGAGTTGTCGCCGCTGGCGGCCCAGGAACCCGGTGAGGACACGGAAACGCTCCGCGTCACCCTGCACGTGCGCGACGCCGACACCAACGATCCGCTGATGGGGGCGTTGATCGAACTGGCGGGCCAACCGCGGCGGTATGTGACCGGCGTGGGAGGCCAGGTCTCGTTCGAGCTTCCGCCGGGGCACTACACCTTCACCGCGCACAAGGGCGGGTACGCGACGCTGCGCGGCGACTTCAGGGTGGTGTATCAGGGCAACCTGGCCGTCACGATGCACGAACTGGGCGACGTGGACACGGGCATCCCGGGGAGGCTGCTGGTGAGGGTCGCCGAGTTCGGGTCCGGGCGGCTGATCGAAGGTGCCGCGGTCTCAATATCCGGGGGAGAGCGACGGCTGACGGACGCGGAGGGGTGGGTAGACTTCAGTGACCTCGGCGGCCCGGTTGCCGAGGTCACCGTGCAGGTGTTCGGCTACGAAACGCGCACGGAGCCCATCTCGCTGCACGAGGGCCGCACGACGGTGGTCGAGGTGGCGATGGCGATCGACGCCGTGGTGCTGGCGCCTCTCGAGGTGGAGGTGGAGTCCGGCTTCCTGGAAAGGCAGGGCGTGTACTGGAGGATCGACCGGGGCTGGCCGGACAAGCTTCTGACCCGGGAGGAACTCATCGACAAGTCCGTTCCGCGGCTGGCGGACGCGTTCCGCAGCCTCGCGGGGGTTCGGGTGGACTACTGGGGTCCCTTCGCGTTCCTCATAACCCACACCGGTTGTCCCATCCCGGTGTTCCTGGATGGCCGACAGCTGGGGAACGATGTCGGCGGGTTGAATTTCGTCGTGGGGCTGAACATTGATGATATTCCGGCGGACGAGGTCGAGTTGGCCGAGTACTACGAGCCGGGCCGGGTGCCCGCGCGATTCGTAAAGCCATCGGTGGACAACTGTGGTGCCGTCCTGCTCTGGTCGCGGGAGCGGGCCGGAAAAGGGTAGGGTATGTGCATTGTATCACGAACCGGGTGATCGCACCCGTGACAGGAGGTCGAGACCAATGAGTCGCTACAATCCGCGGTGGCCCCGGCGGGGCGTTTGGAGCACGCACCGGGTCCCCTTCCTTGCAAGCCTCGCGCTGATGTTCGCTGGTTCCATCGTGCCCAAGCCGGCCCGGTGCGCCCAGGAGCCTGCGACGGTCCGCGTGACCGTACAGATGCGGGACGACGCGAACCAGGCACCGCTGATGGGCGCCCTGGTCCGGGTGCCGGGACAGCCCAGACCGTACATCACCCGGGTGGACGGGCAGGTGGCCTTCGAGCTCCCGGTGGGGCAATACGTCATCACGGCGCGAAAGGGGGGATACTCCACGCTGACACATGTGCTCGAAGTCTCGCATCCGGAGGTTGTCACGCTCCGGCTCAAGAGGCTGGTGGAGGTGGAACCCGGCCTCCCGGCAACGCTGCTGGTGAGGGTCCGCGAGGCGGAATCGGGACGGGCAATCGAGGGGGCGGCGGTCTCGCTGCTGGGTGGAGAGACTCGAGTCACCGACTCGCGCGGCAACGTCCAGTTCAAGACGCTGTCGGGGGAAGCGCGGATCAAGGCGGAGATGATCGGCTACGCGGATCGAACCGAACCCGTTTCGGTGCACTCCGACGGCTTGACGTTCGTCGACCTGGCCATGGCGGTGGACGCGGTGGTCCTTCCGCCGATCGAGGTCGAAGTGCGCTCACGGCATCTGCTGGCCAACGGCGTGTACCGAAGAATCGACAGCGGGCAGGTGATGCGGCTGCTCACGCGGAAAGAGATCGAACAGTTCCCCGTGAGCTTCCTGTCGGACGCCTTCAACTTTGTCCCGGGCGTCAGGGTGGACCGGTCAACTCCGGGCAACACCATACTCCTCGGACCGAACAGGGGCGATCCGAACGGGTGCGAATTGAAGCTGTACGTGGACGGAATCCCCACGGACATGAGCATCGACGCGTTGTCGCCGGAAATGGTGGAGGTGGCCGAGGTCTACTGGGGACTGCGAACGCCGATGCAGTACCGGGGGGTGAACGCGAGCAACTGCGGTGTAGTGCTGCTGTGGACCCGGTGGGGAGGGGAATAGGGCGATCGTGGTTCGCAATGTATACTACACATGACATAATGTAATGTTTTCTTTACATTGCAGATGGAGTGACCGGCGTGACCCGGTGCGGTGGTCCGGAGGGTCCCGGAAGAACCGATGCCGGATCGTCCTGCCGCTGCTCTTGGCTTTCCCGTGCGTAGCGACGCTCATGTCCGGTCCCGTCCTGTGGGCCCAGGAGCCCCCACGGGATGCAGAGGTGGTCCGGGTCACCGCACGGGTGCATGACGCCGAAAGCGGGGCGCCGCTGCTGGGCGCGCTGATCGAATTGTCCGGCCTGCCCAGGCGCTACGTCACCGGGATGCATGGGCAGGTCACCCTCGAGGTCCCCCTGGGGCACTACACCTTTACGGTACACAAGGGCGGTTATGCGACCCTGCGGGGTGACTTCGGAGTGATCGGCCCGAGCGATCTGGCTGTCGCGATGCATGAGTTGGGCGACGTGGACGCGAGCATTCCGGAAAGGCTGCTGGTGCGGGTCGCGGAGTTCGGAACGGGACGCCTGATCGAAGGGGCGTCCGTGTCGCTCCCGGGGGGGCAGGGGGGGCTCACCGACGGGAGTGGATGGGTCGAGTTCGGGGATGTGGGGGGAGCGGTCGCCGAGGTGACGGTGCAGATGATCGGCTACCGGAAGCGTACCGAGCCGGTGACGATGCACGAGGGGCGCACGACGGTCGTGGAGGTGGCGATGTCGATCGACGCGGTGGTCCTGGCGCCCCTCGAGGTGGAGGTGCGCTCGGGGTTCCTGGAGGCGCAGGGGGTGTACTGGAGGATGGACCACAACCGGACGATGCACGTCTTCGACAGCGATGATCTCATCGAGCGCGGCGCCGTTCCCTACCTTACGGAGGCGTTCAGAAAGATCCCGAATCTTCATGTGTACGGAGGAGGTAGAATCCTGGGGCGCCGGAAGTGCGAGATCGCGATCTACTGGGACGGGATGCCCATGGGGTCCAGCACTGCACCGTGGCTACCGGACGAAATCCCGCCAAAGGAAATCGAACTGGTCGAGGTCTACACGGGCCTAAGAACGCCCTTGCGCTTCAGCCGGTGGCCCGGGGACATCAACGACTGTGGCGCCATCGCCTTCTGGTCGCGGCGCCGCGCGGATCGGAACCGTTAGTTTTCGGGATCCACCCACTGCGGCGGGGACGCCGCCACACTCAAACTCGGAACGACATGGAGGCAGCCTTGAGCGGGCTTGAAACAGGAACCAACGCACCGGACTTCTCCCTTTTGCGGGTGCTGGGCGAAGACCCGGTCACCCTGTCGGAGCACCGTGGTGAGCCCGTGGTGCTGATGTTCGTGCCGCTGGCATTCAGCGGCGTATGCACGAAGGAATTCTGCCACGTCGCGGAGAACTGGGCGGTGTGGGGTTCGATGGGGGCGAAGGTCTACGGGATCAGCATCGATTCGCCGTTCGTGAACGTGAAGTGGGCGGAGGATATGGGAGTGCCGTTCCCGATCCTCTCCGACTTCAACAAGACCGCCGCGGCCGCCTACGGTGTGCTGCGCGAGGAGATCGCGGGGCTCCGCGGAGTCGCGAACCGCTCGGTTTTCGTGGTCGACGCGGACGGGCGCGTCCGGTATTCGTGGGTCAGCGAGGACCCGCACGTGCTGCCTCCCTTCGATGAGGTCGTGGACGCGGTTCGCTCGCTGCGGTAGAAGTCCGTGAATGGGTCGGATCGAGTGTCGGCGGACTTTCTCCGTGGGCTGGGGGCGAGTCCGTGAGGGGGACGCCCGGCATCGCGTCGTGGATGGCTTGCAACGCGCGCGCCTGGTTGGTCGTCGCGTCCCTGTGCGCTTCGGCGGTGAGCGTGTCGGCGCAGGAGAGGCCGACGGTCGGGGTGTCATTCACCGGGCAGGTCCTCGACACCTACTGGGGCAGGCCCGTGGAGGGGGCGGTGCTGCGGGTGCGGGGCGCGGTGCGCCAGGACAGCACGGTCATCATGGGGGTGACCGACGCCACCGGACACTTCAACATCGAGCGCGTACCGCCCGGCCCGAGCGAGGTCGAAGTCACCCGAATCGGCTACGCGGACCTGATCCAGGTGCTCGACATTCAGGCGGGGCAGTTCGTGGAGGTGGCCGTGATCCCGAAGCCGGTGGTGCTCGAGGGGATCGAGGTCTATGTGGACCGGCTCGAGGCGCGGGTAAGGGCACTCCCCCACATCGTCGAAACCTACGAGGAGACCGCGCTGCGGGCCGCGCCGGATCTGGACGTTGCGCGGTACCTCGACAGCCAGCCGGGATTCGCCTTCGTCCCCTGCTTCGAGGGCGCCGCCTCGTCGGTTGGGGCGGTTCGGCCTGCGCCCGAATGCATGCGCACCCGGGGGACCCTCGCGGAGAGGCCCAGGATCTTCATCGACGACGCGCCCGCATTCGGCGGGGTTCGGGAACTCGCCTCGATCCCGACCACCGAGGTGTACCGGGTTGAGGTGATTCGCGGATGCGCCCAGATCCGGATCTACACGGTGACCTACACGGAGGAGACCGCGGTCCGCAGGCGTCCGCTGGTGCCGATCATCTGCTGATCTGACGGACCGGAAGCGGGCGGGATCGAGTCCGGACCTGGTCCTACTCCTCCCGGTCCGGAGTCGCCCGGAGCCGCTTCAACCGGGACCGGCGCTTCTTCGCCTCCAGTCGCTTGCGCTTTTCCCGCCGCGGCACCCCCGTTGGCAAACGCGGTTTTTCGCGCCGGTCCCGCGCTTCGAGCTTTCGCTTCAGCCGCTCGAGCGCGTCCTCGCGGTTCCGGTGTTGCGACCGGTGTTTCCGCGACGTCACCACGATGCCCGTGGGCCGGTGCGTCAGGCGCACCCCCGATTCGACCTTGTTCTGATGCTGGCCGCCCTTTCCTCCCGAACGGAACGTGTCCACGCGGCACTCGGCCAGAAGGTCGACGCCCTCGAGGGGGCGTGAATCCGGCTCGCTGCCCGCGCCCCGGGAGGGCCCAAGGGGTTTTCGTGACGGCGGCTTGCTCATAGACTCAAGATCAGCTCTGCGGGATACTTTCGATACTGACGTGATGTTCTTCGATCAACAGGACAAGACTCCGGGTCTTCGTTTCCTCTTCACACTCGCGGTAGGGGTCATTCTGATCCAAGGCTTGCGCTTCGCCGAGCCCATCGTGCTGCCGGTCGCGCTGGCGGGTTTCCTCGCCGTGATCTGCCTTCCGATCGTGCTCTGGATGAAGAGCAAGCGAGTCCCGGTCGTCGTAGCCGTCCCCATCACGGTGCTGGCCGTGGCCGGCGTGTTCGGCCTGCTGATCGTGCTGGGAACCCAGCAGTTGACCGGCCTGCAGGCACGCCTGATCGAACAGGGCGAGGCGATCCGGCCGGCGCTGGACACGTGGATGTCCGAAATCGCGGCGCGCTTTACGCTTGTGGACGCGGAGGAACTCCAGGCGACCGTGTGGGGCCTGTTCGACGTGTCCAGGCTGGCGTCCATGGCGGCGGGAGTCACCACCTGGGCGCTATCCTTCGTGTCGAGCACCTTCCTGGTCTTCCTCATCCTGGCCTTCGCGCTGAGCGAGGCCGTGGTCTTTCCGCGAAAACTGGGGGTCGTCGCGGGAGACGCGGTCGCGTCCAACGAGCGCCTGGCCGCGATCGTCGACGAAGTCCAGGGCTACCTCGTGATCAAGACGCTGGTCAGCCTCACCACGGGCATGCTGCTGGGTCTGTGGACCTGGGCGATGGGCCTCGAACACTGGCTTCTCCTCGGGCTCATCGCCTTTGGCCTCAACTACATTCCCACGATCGGGTCGGTTCTTGCCTCGGTGCCAGCGTTGGCGTTGGCGCTAGTCCAGGTCGACCCCATGAGCGGTGACTTCGTGGGCTTCGACCTGCAGCACGCCGTGATCGTGAGCCTCGGGTACCTCACCGTCAACATCTTATTCGGGAATTGGCTCGAACCGATCCTCATGGGGCGCCGGCTGGGCCTGTCGACTCTGGTCGTGGTGCTGTCGCTCGTCTTCTGGGGGTGGCTGTGGGGACCGGTGGGGGCCGTGCTTTCGGTACCGCTCACCATGGTGGTCAAGATCATGCTGGAGAACACGAAAGACCTGCAGTGGGTGGCCGTGCTGCTGGACAAGGCGCCCGCGGCGGAGCCCACCACCGCTGGAGCGAAGTCATCGTGAAGACATCGAAAGGCCCGGGCAGCAGATCCTCCTCGCATCCGAGGGGCACCAGGCTGGAGGACTTTCCCGGAAGCGCCCGGATCTGGATCTTCGGGACGGACCACGAACTCGATGCCGGGGAGACCGAAGAGCTGCTCGGGGCGGTCGATGGTTTCCTGAGGGAGTGGTCAGCGCACGGCGTCCCGCTGCGGGCGGCCCGGTCCTGGCGCCACGGACGATTCCTCATCGTGGCGGTCGACATGGAGCGTGCACCGCCCTCGGGGTGCTCCATCGATGCTCTGGTCCATGTGCTGCGGGATCTGGAGGACCGGTTGGGGGCGCGCTTCCTGGGGAACGAGGCCGTGTGGTACCGGGACGGCGGCGGCGCGATCCGGCGCACGTCCCGTCCGGAGTTTCGCGAACTCGCGCGGCGGGGCGGGGTCACCCCCCGCTCCACGGTCTTCGACAACTCCATCACCTCGCTCTCGGAGCTGCGCGCGGGCCGGTGGGAGGGCCCCGCTTCGGAGCGCTGGCATGCGGCCCTCTTTGATCGGTAGCAACAAAGAAGAGGCCGGCGGTGCGAGCCCGCCGGCCTCTTCACGTGATTGGTGCGAAGCGGACGCTTCGCGTGTCTTTACTTCAGTTTCCCACGCGGATCACGTTCTCCGCTGCGGGTCCCTTGGGACCGTTGACCATGTCGAATTCGACCTGGTCTCCCTCTGCCAGGCTCCGGAATCCCTCGCCCTCGATGGCCGAGTAGTGAACGAAACAATCTCGCTCGCCGGCCGTCGGGCTGATGAAACCGAATCCCTTTGCGTCATTGAACCACTTGACGGTTCCCGTGGTCCGCATCCTCTGCTCCTTCAGGTAAGCTGTACTTTCCTCCGGCCGTCGCGGCTTGCGACGACCAACCGGCGACCCGAACACAAAAATGTCTGGAGCCAACCGACTGCATGTCTCTGACCCTATGCGAAGCCACGGGATCAGTCAAGGACTTCGAGCCCCTTCAACGAAGTACGGGGGACAGGTGTCTCGACTTCTGGCAACACTCTCAGTGAAGGACAAGTTATTGGCATGAATACATATATGTGTACAGGACACGCGGTGATCGCCAGCCGCGGAGGCCGCCGCGAGAGACTTGGGCAGGCGCTCCCGGCGCCGGTTTCGCGCGTCACCGTTGCGTTGCTGGCCACACTGGCCGGCACCTCCGTTCCCGGTGGGCGCGCGGAGGCGCAGGTACGGTCCGCGCCCCCGGTAATTGGCGACACACCCGTCCTGCTGAGCACGGTGGTCCGGGTGGCGCTGGAACGCAACCGGGATGTCCTGGACGCGGAGTACCAGGTGACCGTGGCGGGCGAACAGGTGTCCGAAGCGTGGAGCGACGTCTATCCGACCGTGGACCTCTCGAGTTCGTTCACGCGCAACGTGGCGCCCCAGGTGAGCTTTCTGCCCGCCCAGATCTTCAACCCGAATGCGGACGAGGGCGAGTTCATTCCGGTCCAGTTCGGCGCGGACAACATCTGGAACCTGTCGCTCAACGCCGAACAGAAGCTCTTCGACCCCAGGGTCTTCGTTGGGGTGGGCGCCGCGGCCAGCTTCGAGCGGGTGCAGCGGGAGGCGCTGCGAGGACGCACGCAGCAGGCGGTCACGCGCATCCGGATGGCCTTCTACGACCTGCTGCTCGGGCAGGAGGAGGTGCGCCTGACCGAAAACTCCCTTAGGCGCGTCACTCAGTCGCTCGATGAGACCCGGGCCATGCAGGAAGCCGGGCTGTCCCCTGTGTACGACGTGCTGCGCCTGGAGGTTGAACTGGCGAACCTGGAACCCAATCTGAGGCGCGCCCGAAACCGCGTGAAGTCGGCCCGCAGGGAGCTTGCGGTCGAGCTCGCGCTGGATCCGGAGGCGCCGTTCGAGGTGGCGGGGTCGCTCGCGCGGATCGACCTGGAGAGCTTCGAGGCCAACACCCCCGCCAACCGGGACATACTGGCCTTCATCGGAGTGCCGGAAATGGGCGAAGAGGAGGGGGCGGAGTTCGCACGCCGGGTCGCCGCCGACCGGTCGGACATCCGGCAGCTGGAGATGACGCGCGACCTTCGACACGCCGAGTTGCGGATCGAACAGGTCGAGTATCTGCCCAAGGTTTTCGCCTTCGGGACGTACGGACTGGCGGCGCAGCAGAACGGGACGCCGGACTTCTTCGGGAGCAGCGCGGAGCGCGGCTCGTCCAAGCAGGTGGGACTCCGGGTGACCATACCCGTATTCTCGGGATTCGGGCGTGACGCCCGGATCGATCAGAAGCGGGCCGCGATGCGCCAGGCGGAGGCCCAGACGAGCGTGGCGGCGGACCGGGCGAAGGTTCAGGTGCGCGACCTGGTGGACGAAGTTCAGGAAGCGCACGGGCGCGCGGCGGGGCAAAGGCTGGCGGTGGCACAGGCGCAGCGGGGGTACGAGATCGCGAGCGCGCAGTACAGGGAAGGGCTGGGGAGCCAGCTTGAGTTGACGGACGCCGAGGTGGCGCTGCGGCAGAGCGAGTTCAACTACGCCCAGGCGGTGTACGACTATCTGGCGGCAAGGGCTCGCCTCGACGAGGCGGCCGGGCTGGTGCCGCTGGTCGACGTCGATCCGCGGAGCGGTGGAGGGGAGGGCATGGCGGCACGATGAAGTGGATGCAATCTCGAAACGGAGTGCGAACGAGCGTGAGTTGGCGAATGGATGCCCCGAAGATGCTCCTGGCAGTGGCAATGGCGGGTGGGGTGGTGGGGTGCGGGGGGGCGCAGGGTGAGCCTTCGGAGGAAGCGGCGGGTACGGGCGAAGGCTACCGCCGGGTGGTCAATGTCGAGGTGGAGCGGGTGGCCGCGCGGAACTTCACCAGCACGATACCGCTCACGGGGGTGGCCCTGGCCATGCGCGACATCGTGGTGTCGGCGGAGGAGGCGGGGGTCGTGCGGCAGGTACTGCTCGACAAGGGGAGCCCGGTTCGCACGGGCAACGCGATCGCGCGCCTGGATGATACGATCCTGAGTGCCCAGGTTCGGACGGCTGCGGCACAGGCCGAGTACGACGAGGAGGTATGGCAGCGTCGCAAGAAGCTCTACGAGGAAGACGGGATCGGTTCGGAGCTGGCCTACCACGAGGCCCGCTACGCCGCGGAGCAGAGCCGGGGGAACCTCGCCGCGCTCGAGGCCCGGCTTGCCAGGACGACCGTGCGCGCGCCGATTCGCGGCGTCCTGAACGACCGGTTCGTGGAGGTCGGTGCCATGGTGCAGCCGGGAACGGCGGTTGCCAGGATCGTCCAGGCGGACACGATCAGGATCATGGCCGGGGTGCCCGAACGCTACGCGCCGTACGTTTCCGCGGGGGCCGAGGCCTCCGTGTCCTTCGATGTGCTTCCGGGAGAGGTCTTCCCCGGGTCCATCATCTACGCGGGCGTGGCGGTGGATCCGGATGCCCGCACCTTCCCGGTCGAGCTGACGCTCCCCAATCCGGGCGGAACGATCAAGCCGGGGATGGTCGCCGACGTGTCGGTGACCCGGGGCGAACTGGCCGACGCCGTCGTGGTGCCGCGACAGGCGCTCGTGTCGATGGAGGACGGGCAGGTGGTGTTCGTGGTCGAGGAGGTTGGGGGCGAGACCGTCGCGGCCGCGCGGGGGGTGGAGGTGGCGGCGAGCCAGGGCAACGATGTCGTGATCGGGTCGGGGCTGGAGCCGGGTGACCGGTTGGTGGTGGTGGGGCAGCAGGGTCTGACCGGCGGTGACCGGGTGCGGGTGGTTGCCGGGGAGGGCGGTGCTTCGTGAGCAGCCGCGGCCACAGATCCCCGGAGGGACGCGATCCCCGGTCCTTCAAGGAGTTCGTGCTAACGTCGCTGGCAGTCGAGAACCGCACATCGGTCGTCGTCCTCTTCTTCTTCATCACGCTCGCCGGGCTGGTCTTCTACCGCGCCATCCCGAAGGAGTCGTTCCCGGAGACCGAGATCCCTTCGCTCGCCGTCAACACGGTCTATCCCGGGGTGTCGCCGGCGGACATCGAGACCCTGGTCACGCGCAAGATCGAGGAGGAACTCAACACGATCTCGGGGCTCAAGGAGCTCACGTCGACCTCGGTCGAGGGATATTCGTCCATCGTCGCCGAGTTCGAGACTTCGACCAACATGGACGAGGCGCTGCGGAAGGTGCGGGCGAAGTTGGTCATAGCCCGCCGCGAAATCCCCTCGGACGCCGAGGATCCCGCCATCTTCGAGTTCTCGATGAGCGAAGCGCCCGTCATGCAGGTCAACATCGCGGGCGGGTACGGACTGGTCCGGCTCAAGGAGCTGGGCGAGGACCTGCAGGAGCGCATCGAGGCGATTCCGGCGGTGCTCAGGGTGGATCTGCGGGGCGGACTGGAACGTGAAGTAAAAGTTGAAGTCAACCTGTCCAAATTGCAGTACTACAACGTTTCGTTCGACGACGTACTGACTGCGATCCGGCAGGAGAACGTGAACATCCCCGGCGGCTCGATCGACGTGAACGGGTTGAAGTACCTGGTACGCGTGGACGGCGAGTTCGACGATCCATCGGTGGTGGGAGATCTGGTCATAGCGACCGTCGGGGGCCGTCCGATCTACGTGCGCGACGTGGCCACCGTCGAGTTCGGGTTTGCCGAGCGCGAGAGCTACGCACGGCTGGACGAGGAGCCGGTCGTCACCCTCGACGTGGTCAAGCGCTCCGGCGAGAACATCATCGCGACGGCCGCGGCGGTGCGGGCCGAGATCGACGCCATGCGGCCGCTCTTCCCCCCGTCCACCGTCATCTCGATCACCTCGGACATGTCCGCCGACATCGGCGACATGGTGAGCAGCCTGCAGAACAACATCATCTCGGGGCTGATCCTGATCGTGGGCGTGCTCCTCTTCGTGCTGGGGCTGCGCACCTCGATCTTCGTGGCGATCTCGATCCCGACCTCGATGTTCCTCTCCTTCATCGTGCTCTGGGCGCTGGGCGTCTCGATGAACATGGTGGTGCTCTTCTCTCTCATCCTCGCGCTGGGGATGCTCGTCGACAACGCGATCGTGATCGTCGAGAACATCTACCGCTTCATGGAGGAGGGGTGGGACCGCAGGACGGCGGCGAAGAAGGCGACCGGCGAGGTGGCCGGGCCGGTCATCGCGGCCACCGCCACCACGCTTGCAGCCTTCACACCGCTCCTCTTCTGGCCCGGGATGGCGGGGCAGTTCATGCAGTACCTGCCGCTCACCCTCATCGTGACGCTGTCGAGTTCGCTCTTCGTGGCGCTGGTGATCGTGCCGACGCTCTGCTCGCTCTTCCTGGACCCGGAGAGTTCGCGGCCGCGGCGGCTGAGCCGGCGGGCGCGGGTGTTGCTGACTTGCCTTGCGGGGTGCGCGCTCCTGCTTGTGGGGATCGCGAATCCGCTCACGGCGTTGCTCTTCGTCGCCACGGCGGCAGCGCTCTGGCTCCTACACTCGAAGTTGCTGGACCGCTTGGGCAAGGCGTTCATGGCGCGCGGTTTCCCGCGTCTGGTCGGCTGGTACGAGCGGCGTCTGCGCTGGGCGCTGGACCACCGCGCGCTGGTGCTCTCGGGTTCGGTCCTCGCTCTGGTGGGCACCGTCATGATCTACGGGAGGTTCGCGGCCCCGGTGGAGTATTTCCCCGAGGACATCCCGCCCGCGACGGTGTACGTGGCCGTGGAAGCCCCGGTGGGCACCTCGGCGGCCGTGACCGACGGCTACACTCGGCGGCTGAAGGCGGAGTTGGCGGAGATCACCGGGCTGGACGACGCCGAGACCGTCGTGACGACGGTGGGGTCGGGTGGTGGCGGTGGGGGGTTCATGGACGGGGGCGGACCATCGGGCCCGGAGGCGGGCCGGATCACCGTGAGCATGGTCGACTACCAGGACCGCCGCTTCGACGTCTTCGCCACGCTGGCCGATATGCAGGCACAGGTGGGCACCAACCTGGCCGGTGCCGAAGTGCGGGTCGACAAGGTCACAGAGGGCCCTCCCTCGGGGCCGCCCGTGAACATCGAAATCAGCGGCGAGGACCCGGTCCTGCTCGAGGAATTGGCGAACCAGGCGGTCGACCTGATCGAGGGCGCGCCGGTCTATTCCCGCCTCGTCGGCCTGGAGAGCGACATGGCCGACGCCCGGCCCGAACTGCGGGTCGAGGTGGACCGCGAAAAGGCCAGCCTCTACGGCCTTTCGACCAACGACGTGGGGTTCGCAGTGCGCGGGGCCATCAACGGGCTGGAGGCGGCGAAGTATCGCACCGGCAACGACGAGTACGACATCATCGTGCGCCTGCGCGAGGAGGACCGCCGGGAGCTGACGGACCTCAACCAGCTGACCGCGTTCGCCGACGGCATCCAGATCCCGCTGCTGTCCGTCGCCGACTGGACCGTGGGCGAGGGGTACAGTTCGATTCGCCGCAAGGACATGGACCGCGTGGCGACGGTGAGCGCCGAGGTGGCCGCCGGCTACAACAGCAACGACGTGCTGGGCCAGGTGGAGGCAGTTCTGGCCGACTTCGCCGCGGCGCTCCCCCCCGGCTACACGATGGCCTTCACCGGCGAGCAGGAGGACCAGCAGGAAGCGCAGGAATTCCTCATGACCGCCTTCATGATGGCACTGATGCTCATTGCGCTCATTCTGGTCACCCAGTTCAACTCGGTGGTCAAGCCGCTCATCATCCTGTCGTCGGTGATCATGTCCACGATCGGGGTCCTGATCGGCCTCCTGGTCTTCCAGATGCCGTTCGTCATCATCATGACGGGGGTTGGGGTGATTTCGCTCGCGGGGATCGTGGTGAACAACGCGATCGTTCTGATCGACTACATCGACGTGCTGCGAAGGCGGGACGGCCTGAATCGCCGCGAGGCGGTGGTGCAGGGGGGAAAGACGCGGCTGCGGCCGGTGCTGCTCACCGCGCTGACCACGGCACTGGGACTGGTTCCGCTCGCCGTCGGGCTCAACTTCGACTTCTTCGGGCTCTTCGCGAGCCTCTCGCCCGAGTTGTTCTGGGGCGGCGAGCAGGCCGCGTGGTGGGGTCCGATGGCGGTTGCGGTGATCGTCGGCATCATCTTTGCCACATTCCTGACGCTCATCCTGGTGCCGGTGCTCTACAGCGTCGTGAGCGATCTGGCCCGCTTCTTCCGGCGTCGTGAGCCGGAGGAGGGGGGTGGCGTCTCGGCTGCCGACGGCGATTCCGCCATTCTGGTACCGCCGCTGGTTCCCGAGCCGGAGCGCGAGGGCAAGGTGGCCGCGGTCGTGGGAAGCTGAGCGCAGGCGAGGTCAACCACGCTTTCCGTTTTGTCAACCATGGTTGACCAGTCCCTTGTGGACCTGCAACCCGGCGTACACTATTGGCTCTTCTCGATGCCATACCGCCCTTGGGGAACAAACGGAGATTGAAGAACCAGATGAACCCGCGTCGATTCCTGCAATTCATGCCGCTCCCGGCGGCCCTGCTCGCCACCGCCTGCAACGCCCCTGCCGCCGAAACTCCCGGAGTCACCGTCGCCCAAGGGACCCTCGAGTCGGGCGGCGGGATGGTGGTTTCGGCCTACCCGCACGCCAGCCGAGCCGGCGCCGAGGTACTGCGGGCCGGCGGCAACGCCGTGGACGCGGCGATCGCCACCGGGTTCGCGCTGGCCGTCACGCACCCCGCGGCGGGCAACATCGGCGGCGGCGGCTTCATGGTCATCCGCTTCCCGGACGGGTCCTCGACGGTCATGGACTTCCGAGAGAAGGCGCCGCTCAGGGCCCACCCCGAGATGTTCCTGGACGAGAGCGGCGAGTACTCCTACCGGATCCACCACCGCAGCCATCTGGCGGTGGGCGTCCCGGGTACGGTGGCGGGCTTTGCACAGGCCCACGAGAAGTACGGCTCCGCGGCGTGGACCGGCCTGGTGGAACCGGCAGTAGCCCTGGCGCGCGACGGCTTCGAGGTCAGCGAACGCCTGGCGGGTTCGCTGGCCGGACGGCTGGAGGCGTTCCGCGACTACCCGGCCACCTTCGCCCAGTTCTTCCGCGACGGCGAACCCTACGCTCCGGGCGACACGCTGGTGCAGGCCGACCTGGCGGCCACGCTGGAACGCATCCGCGACCACGGCCGCGACGGCTTCTATGCGGGCGAAACCGCACGACTCCTCGCCGAGGAGATGGAGCGCGGCGGCGGCTGGATCACCGAGGAGGACCTGGCCCGCTACCAGGCCGTGGAGCGGGAGCCGGTGCGCGGGACGTACCGCGGGTACGACATCATCAGCATGGCGCCGCCGTCCTCCGGCGGGACCGCCCTGGTGGAGATGCTCAACGTGCTCGAAGGCTTCGACGTGGCCGCGATGGGCGCGAACAGCCCCGCCCACGCCCACCACCTCATCGAGGCCATGCGGCGCGCCTTCCGCGACCGTGCCGCGCACCTTGCCGACCCCGACTTCTCCGACGTGCCGGTCGCGCGGCTCACCAGCAAGGCATACGCGGCCGAGATCCGCGCCACGATTAAGGCGGATGCCGCGAGCGTGTCGGACCCGGACGACGTGGCGGGCGCACCCGGCTGGGAGAGTTCCGAGACCACTCACTATTCCGTGGTGGATGCGGACGGACTGGCTGTTTCGGTCACCTACACCCTTGAGGGCGGGTACGGGTCGTACATCACGGTGCCGGGTGCGGGCTTCCTGCTGAACAACGAGATGGGGGACTTCAACGCGCGGCCGGGGCTCACCACCGACCGCGGACTCATCGGCACGGAGCCGAACCTGGCGCGCCCCGAGCAGCGCATGCTGTCGTCGATGACGCCTACGATCCTGGCCCGCGATGGCGAGCTGGTTGCGGTGGTCGGCAGTCCGGGCGGACGCACGATCATCAACACGGTGCTCCAGATCGTGGTGAACGTGGTCGACTTCGGGATGTCCCCGGCCGACGCGGTGGCGGCGAAGCGGCTGCATCACCAGTGGCTCCCCGATGCGGCCCGTCTTGAGGACGGCTACATGAGCGAGGACGACGCGGCCGTGCTCACGGCGATGGGACACCAGATTTCGTGGAGCGGCCGCCAAGGGATCGCGCACTGCATCTTCACGGGGGAGGGCGGGGTGCTGGTTGGGGTGCCCGACCCGCGGGATTCGGACGGGACGGCGGCGGGGTACTGACCCGACCGTCCGACGGGCGTCCGCCGCGGTTCGCGAGACCCTGTCAGTGGAGCGGTGCGAGAACGGCCGCTGCTGCCAACCGGCCCTCGACGCCCGTCAGGTCCGCGAAGCGGCGGCGGCCTGGTAGCGCCGGAGTCGGAGTCGGCCCCCGACGCCCTTCAATCGCCAGGGTCCGAAAGGATCGCTTCCGCCAACCGGCTCGCCGCCTTCGGATCGGCCTTCCCCCGCGTCCGGCGCATCACCTGTCCGACGAAGAACCCCAGCAGGCCGGTGCGGCCCTCCCTGAACGCGGCCGCCTTGTCGGGAAACTCCTCGACGAGACCCTCCAGCATGGTGCGCAGCGTCCCCTCGTCGTCGATCTCCGCGAGATCGGCTGCCGCCCGGGCCTCCTCGAACGAGCCTCCGCGCGTGAGCAGCGCGGCGAGGACCGTGCGGCCCTGACGGTGGGACAGGTCCCCCGAATCGACCGCGCGGACCAGGTCGGCGAGAGCCACCGGTTCGAGTCGGCCCGCATCGGCCCGGTCGTCGCTGCCGAGCAGCCTTGTGAAATCATTCACAAGCCAGGCCGCGATCGATGCCGCCCCCTCGGAATAACGGGCCCGCGCCGCCTCGAAGAGCTCCAATGCCTTTGGTGACCGCACCAGGCTCGCCGCGGCCGCTGCGCTGACGCCGTTCGATCGGAGGTCCCGGAACCGGCGCCTCTCCTCGTCGGAGCCGAGCGTCTCCCCGGGCGAGAGCGGACGCTGGACGGTCCCGCCGTCATCCCCATCGGCCCCCTCCGGGACGGATAGACGGGGTCCGTCGATGCCCGGCGACCCCTTGCGCAAACGCGCTCCCCAGCTGTCCCGCATGGTTACGGTGCGATTGAACACGAGCCGGTCCTCCCCCGAGTCCACGGGATCGGAGAAGAAGTACCCGTGCCGCTCGAACTGGTAGTGCGTGCCCGGAGGCGTCCCCGCCACCCCCGGCTCCACCAGCGCGCTCTCCACGATCCGCTCCGAATCGGGGTTCAGCGCCCCGACGATGTCGTCGGGCGGCGGCTCCGGCACCGCGAACATCCGGTCGATGAGCCGGACCTCCGCGCGCACCGCCCGGTCCGCCTTCAGCCAGTGGATGATCCCCCGCACGCGGCGTCCCTGCGGGGCCAGGCCGCCCCGGGTCGCGGGATCGAAGGAGCAGCGCAGTTCGGTCACCCGGCCGGCCTCGTCCTTCACCACCGCGTCGCAGCGGATCGTACACGCGTACTTGAGGCGGACCTCGCCCCCCGGCCGCAGCCGGTGGAAGCCCGGGGGCGGGGTTTCGGCGAAGTCCTCCCGATCGATCCAGATGTCGCGCCCGAAGGGCAACGCGCGCGTCCCCGCCGCCCCTCCGTCACCCGGCATGCGCGGCGCGCTGAAGATCTCCTCGCGCCCCGCCGGGTAGTTCGTCAGCACCACCTTCACCGGATCCAGCACGCAGAAGGCCCTGAGCGCCCGACGGTTCAGATCATCACGCACCGCGAATTCGAACTTCCCGAAGTCCACGCGCGACTGGGTCCGGGCGACCCCCACCATGTCGCACAGCTTCCGGATCGCCTCCGGCGTGACGCCGCGCCGCCTGAGCCCCGCCAGCGTCGGCATGCGCGGATCGTCCCAGCCCCGCATGTGCCCGGTCCGCACCAGCTCCTTCAGCTTGCGCTTGCTGGTGATCACGTAGTCGAGGACCAGGGGGGCGAACTCGGTCTGCTCGGGCCGGGGAACCGGCGCGTCGACGTGCACCAGGAGCCAGTCGTAGATCTCGCGGTTGTTCTCGAACTCGAGGGTGCAGAGCGAGTGTGTGACCCGCTCCACCGAGTCCGACAGGCAGTGCGCGAAGTCGTACATCGGGTAGATCGGCCAGTCGTCGCCCTGCCGGTAGTGGTGCGAGTGGCGGATGCGGTAGAGCAGGGGATCGCGCATGATCATGTTGCGGTGGGCCATGTCGATCTTGGCCCTGAGCACATGGCTCCCGTCGGGGAACTCGCCCGCGCGCATGCGCTGGAACAGGTCGCGGTTCTCCTCGCGGGAGCGGTCCCGGTACGGGCTATTGATCCCAGGGGTCGTCACGCTTCCGCGCCGCTCCCGGATTTCCTCCTCGGTCGACGAGTCCACGTAGGCGAGCCCCTTGTCGACAAGCACCAGCGCGTATCGGTACAACTGCTCGAAGTAGTCGGAGGCGTGGTAGAGGTGTTCCTCCCAGTCGAAGCCTAGCCAGCGGATGTCGCGCTTCATGGCCTCGACGAACTCGGCCTTCTCGGTGTCGGGGTTGGTGTCGTCGAGGCGAAGATGGCAGCGGCCGCCGTCGTGCTCCGCGGCGAGCCCGAAGTTGAGGCAGATCGACTTGGCGTGGCCGATGTGCAGGAAGCCGTTGGGTTCGGGGGGGAAGCGGGTGACGACGCGGCCGTCGTACTTCCCCGTCTTCAGGTCCCGCGAAATCATGCTTCGGATGAAGTCCATCGTCGCGCCTGGCCGGATTGGAACGCTCCTGGGAACGACGGAAAAAGTAATCGAACCGGGCGGGGTCCCGCAGGCTGAGCCGTATCGGGGCCAACCGAACGGGCACCCGAAGCTGCCGGATCGTTCCGCCGCCTCCATAGACACCGCTGCGTCATAGATACCGTCACGGCATAGGTGGCCCGTCATGAAAGTGTTGATTTTTCACCACCCAGTGCGTATATTCAGCGGAACGGGCGTCGAATTCCCTTCGACCGCATCCCGTCCACTCCTGACAGGGGGAAGAGAAATGGCCGAGATGCCGCCGCTCAGCCGGCGAGAGCGACAGGTCATGGACATCATCCACGAACTGGGTGGAGCGACCGCGGTTCAGATCCGCAAGCGCATGTCCGACCCGCCCACGGACTCCGCCGTGCGGTCGGTACTGCGGATTCTTGTCCGGAAGGGCCACCTGGCGAAGGAGTACGACGCCCCCCGCTACGTCTACTCACCTCGCATTCCGGCACGCGCGGCCCGCCGCAGCGCGATGAGGCACGTCCTCAAGACCTTCTTCGGAGGTTCGGTCGAAGTAGCCGTTGCCACGCTCATCACACTGGAGGAGGGGCCACTCGAAGAGGACGAGCGTGAACGCATCATGGCGTTGATCGAAGAGGCCTCGGAGGAAGGACGATGATGGACTTCCAGTGGGTGGCCGAATCGGCGCCGCTCCCCGGCTTCGTGATCCGGGCTACGGTCGTATTGGCGACGGGAATCGCCCTTGCGTGGCTCATGCGAAAGAGGTCGGCCCAGGTGCGTCACCGCCTTTGGACCGCGACCCTGCTCCTCCTCCTGCTCCTTCCGGCCCTGACGCTCTGGGCTCCCCAGTTGGAGATGCCTCTGCTCTCCGTGGCAACGCGTGCGGCAACGGAGGCGGGAGCCATGCGGTTGCCGGGTACCTCGCCCGCGGGGTTTGCGGCGGCATCGGGGTCGGGGGCCGCCGCCACGACGCCTCCACCTTCCGACATGCCGCTCATGGCGTCGGAGTCTTCAGACCTGGGCCACAAGGCCGCCGCGATCGCCGCGGCGCGCGACGTCGTGGCGGGACCGGCCACGGGAGCGGATCCGGAGTCCGCCAGTGCACGGAACGCGGATTTCCAACACGGCTCTCCACCGGCGAGGGGATCCGCTCCGGAGCCCGCCGCGCTGCGCGGCGGAGGGCCCATCGCTTCTTCGAGTCCACGCGCGCAACTGCTGCTGCTATGGGCGCTCGGATGCCTGGGCGGCCTGGTGTCTCTTGCTGTCGGACACCTCCGCTTCCGCACCCTGGTTCGTCGGGCGCATCCGATCGAGGACCCTCTCTGGATCCGTGACCTGGAAGCCGTCGCATCCCGGCTTGGCCTCCGCCGAGACGTACGGCTGCTCGTTGGCGAGACTGCCGGAACTCCGATGACCGGGGGCCTCCGGAAGCCGGTGATCCTCTTTCCTGCGTCCTCGGCGACGTGGGAACCGGAGCGAAGGACGGTGGTGCTGATGCACGAGGTGGTACATGTGCGCCGGCACGATGCGCTCCGGCAGCTGCTGAGCGGCATCGTGCTCTCGCTCTACTGGTTTCACCCGCTCATCTGGATCGCATCCAGGCTGGTGGCGACCAGCCGCGAGGAGGCATGCGACGAGCGGGTGCTGGAGCTCGGCCCGCGGCCTTCGGAGTACGCTCGACACCTGATGTCCCTGGCCACGGGGAGCACCTCCGCCCGCCTCCCCGTCGCCGCCCTCTCGATGGCCCGGCAATCCCCCTCACGACTGGAGAGAAGAATCATGGCCATACTGCGACCTCGCCGCCCGCGCACCAGCGCACTCGTCTCCGGAGCGCTCCTGACGGTGACCGGCCTGCTGGGACTGTCCGCTGCCATCGCCCATCCGGTTCCCAGGGAACAGGCCGACGCCTCTGCCACCCAGGTCCACCAACCCTCCTCCCGGGAGATCGACGAGGAGAACCCGGCCGCCGCCGTCGCCGCGGCTGACAGGCAGCCTGAGGCTCACGTCTCTCCTCCCACGGTTGTGGAGACTGCCAAAAGCGCTGGCCGAGGGGTTGCCGAAGCGGGAACGGAGGACGGTGGGAATGTTGAACCGGGACCGGCCATCGGCGACGGGGCTTCGATCACCGAAGCGGTTGACCGCGGACGAAGCACGGTCCCCGATTCGCCGGACATCGTCACAGCCGGGTACGACGTGACCGCACCCCCGCCCGTCGATCTGCAGGAGATGAACTGCTGGCCTCCGTCCCCAGGCGAGGAGGAAACCGGAGACACGGTCCCGGGAAGCCCCCCCATCCCCGTATTCAACGTCCGGACTGTGCCCATCGGCATCGTGCGGGAGGGTGAGGACCAGTTTGCCGTGACAGCCGTCGAAGAGGTGCAACTCTGCATGCGCGTGCACGGCGAAGTGGATCTTGGGCGCAGCGGGATCCCAACCATCGCCACTGACGGCTGGATCCTCCTCGAATCCGAAGGTGAGAAGCTCCATCGACTGATTCTGCGGCCGGTGACCAGGCCGCCGGGTGAAGTCGGAATCGAACACTGGTGGAGTGTGGGACGCGAGAATCGGCCCTTCGACGAACCGGCCCGGCAGTGGCGGGACGGGATGCTCACCGTGCTCAGGGGCCTCATGGAGATCGATCGGATCTATCATGAGCAGTCGGAGCTTGAGCGCCGGATACGGCGTCTGGGTGCGGTGCCGGGACTTGAGGACCAGGCTGCATCCGACCGCGGCGTCGTCGCGGGCCTCCAGCGCCAGGTCGCGTACCACCAGAGCGTCGTCGCGGACCTGTTGGACGAGATCTCTTACCACCAGGAGGTGCTGTCGGGCCTGCGCGGCGAGATCGCCTATCACCGGGATGTCGTCTCCGGCATGCGCGCCGAGATCGTGATGCACCGCGCCCGGGTGGCGGCGTTTCAGGAGGTGAAGGCCACATACGAGGCCGAGATCACCGCAATCATCCCGCGCCTGAAGACCTCCAACTCGGGCGAAAGGGCAGACATCGACCGGAGCATCAAGGCCTGGGAGGAGCGCATCAAGGGCATCGAGGCGCAGATCGAGGCGTACGGCCTGCACGGGAAGGTCCAGAAGGTCGAGGACAGGATCAAGAGCTACACTCTTGACAGGAGAGTGCGGACGATCGAAGACCGGATCACGGCATATGAGGACTACGCCGGCCTTCAGAAAATCGAAGCGGAAATCGCGGAAGAGACCGCGCGCCTCGACGAGGTGGCCCGGCGCACCGAGCAGGCGATCATGGCGCGGGCGATGCGGATCCGGGACACCGTGCAGGATAGTGCGGAGTCTACCAGCACGGACGTGGAGGTCGTGAGACTGGGCGAGATCGCGAGACTGGAACAACAGCTTCGGGATCTGGATGCCGACCGAACAATGGAGATAGTCCGGCAGTCGATCGATGAGGCGGGCAAGAAGCTGCTTGAGCTGATTCGCAAACTCTGAGGGGGGGTCGGTGGCGGGTGAATGCCCGCCGCCTCGTCATGGGGTGTGTGCCGGGCCACCATGAACACCAGGAATATCGAAGTGATGGCCAAGACCGGACTTGATCGACGCCATGCGGCCTGCGGGTGTTTGACTTCCTGCCTGCTTTTCGCCCTGGCAGCGTGCGAATCGTCCCCGGAGCCTCCGGGCATGGAGCGGTCCGATTCCGCCGGCATCCCGATCTCCACCGCGCTGGCCCCCCTCTGGGGCCCCGGCGAAGGCTGGACGGTCGAGGACGAGCCTCTGGTCCGGATCGGCAACATCGGCGGGCCGCCGGAGTACCTGCTGGACTGGGTTGTCGGGGCCGTACGCCTGAGTCGCGGCGACATCGTGGTCGGAGAAATGATGAGTGGTGAACTGCGGCGGTTCGACCGGGACGGCACCTTCGTGTGGCGGGCGGCGGGAAGGGGGGAGGGGCCCGGAGAACATCTGGAGCTGTCGTTCCTGGGCTCGCTCCCGGGGGATTCCGTGGTCACCTTCGACCATCGCAACAACCGGCTTCAGGTGTTCGGTCCCGATGGCGGCGTATCCCGCACCGTGCCGATGGAATCTCCCTGGCCCGGGTTCAGAGCGACGGACGTCATCGGTTTGTCGGAACGTCATCTGGTCATGACCTTTTCCGACTACCGGGGAGAGATGCCGGTTGGTGTGGTGCGGTGGCCGGGGGTGGGGATCGCGACCTACTCGCTGGATGATGGTTCCATGCGAGAGTTGATGGCCGTGCCCGGTGGCGAGCAACACATCCAGCGGTACAGCAGCGGGCAAGTCGGGTATACCGCCTACGAATTCGGCAAGGGGCCCCGGTGGGCGGTGATGCCCGGGCGTCTCGCCGTGGTTGACACGGAGTTCTTTTCCATCAGGTCGGTCTCCCTCGACGACGGGTCCACCACGGCGATTCTCCGGCGGAACGACCCCGTGCTGGAGGTCACAAGCGAGCATGTGGATGCCTTCCTCGAATCGATGGTGCGGAGGAACATCGAGTACGGCGGTTACTCGCGGGAGGAGGCGGAGGCCAGCATACCGTCGTGGCGCGAGCTTCCGATGGCCCCGACCCTTCCGGTCCTCGAGTCGATCCGTCTCGACGCGGCCGGAAACCTCTGGGTGGAACCGTACTCCCCTCCCGGCACACCGGTGCCGCCGTTCGACGTCTACTCGGCGGACGGCGCCTGGCTGGGTACGGTCGCGATGCCGCCCCGGCTCGAACTGGGTATCGTCGGGTTGGAGATCGGCGAGGACTACGTTCTGGGCGTGTGGCACGGGGAGCAGGATGTCGAACAGGTTCGGATGTATCGGCTGCGGAAGTAGGCCCCGAAGTTCCCCCGATCCGGGGGGGAAGCGAGTGACGACGCGGCCGTCGTACTTCCCGGTCTCCAGATCCCGCGAAATCATGCTTCGGATGAAGTCCATCGTCGCGCGTTGTCGGATTGGGACGCTCCTGGGAATCCCCGTAGCCTGTCGGTTTGCCGCGCCGTCAGAACAGACGCCACCGGATGGATACTCCCAGGATGGTGTATAGGTCCGCCGGGTAGCAGCTTAGTGGAGGGCATTCTATTCGTAGGATCTCGCCGTGGCTGAGGTCGGCCGTGGCGGTCACCCTCCCGACTGTGTACGCCGCGCCCAGCCCAATGCCGAACAAGCCATACGTCTTTCCACTCAGGGAGTCGGGGTGGGTCTCGATCCGCCCGGTGCCGCCCTCGAGGAACACGAACGCGCTGGGGCCCTCGTCCGTCCCTACGCCCAGGGCGAACCGGCGGAGGAAGACTTGGTCGCGTCGGGCGGTCCATCGTCTCATTTGCGCGAGGAAGCTCATCGAGAACCATACGCGGCCCGGTCGCGGCGTCACGGTCAGCTGACCTGTCACGCCGGGGGACGCGACGCTGCGGAACTCGATCTGCGGGCCAAGCGACACGGTGACGGTGAACCGGTCACTCAAATCGATGGAGTCCGCGCGAGGTTCCACCTCCTGTGCCTGCGCGCACGGCGCGGCGACCGATCCTGACGCCATCACTGCCGCCACGAAAACAACGGACACACTCCGTCGGCGAGGCCGACTCGTCGCCGTTCGGCGATCCGTTTTCGGGCCGCTGGGTTGGTGACGAGCGATCGGGCGATGTCGGCGGGCGTCGCGCCCCGGAACTGGGGGTTTATGGAAGGTCATCCAGTCTCACTGGGATATCGCCGCACTCCGGGCATGTCGGGTCCGTCACCTCGGCACGGCACTCGGGACCGTAGGTGTTCATTCGGATTCTGCGTTCTCTTTCGGCTCTTCACCTGTCGTGGTGGGTGGTGAGCATCTGAATTCGAAATCATGGGACGGCTGGCGGGCAGTGGCAATGCCGCAGGAGCTTCGGGTGGAGCTGCACCGGACCGGAAGAAGCCCGTTGAGTAGTCCTCACTGCGGCGAGGCGTGCCCCTCGTTCCGCCGCTGGCACCAAATACACACCTACACAGCTGCCAGCAGGTCACAAGCGACCAGAACGCCCGCCTCCCATCGGCCGACGCGAGTAATCCGCACATGACATTTTGTAAAGCCGGGTTTACAGTGTGAGGCACCCGCTGGCGCCGAAATCACCTTGCTGGTAGGCTACCAACCGGTTCCGGCGGCCCCGCGATCCTCAGCGGGACAGCGCCCGGACAGCACACGAACCCGGAGTCCCACTAATGCCCGGCAAATCAACCCTCTCCCGCCTCCTCCTCCTGGGCGCCCTCGCCGCCACCCTCGCCACGCCGGCCACCGCCCAGCGCACCCAGAAGCCCGTCCTGCACGGCAAGGACTGGATGGCCATCACCGGCAAGCCCCTCGGCGCCACCGCCGGCGCCATGATGTTCCTCAAGGGCGGCAACGCCGTCGACGCCGCGGCCGCCATGCTCGGCGCCACCGCCACCATGTGGGACGTGCTCGGCTGGGGCGGCGAGACCCAGGCGCTCATCTACAACCCCGGGACCGGCAAGGTGATCGGCGTCAACGCGCTGGGGGTCGCGCCCACCGGTGCCACCCCGGAGTTCTTCCACGAACAGGACATGGACATCCCGCCCGCATACGGCCCCCTCGCCGCGGTCACCCCCGGCACCCCCGGCGGCCTCATGGTGATGCTGGCAGAGTATGGACGCCTCAGCCTTGCCGAGGTCCTGGCCCCGTCGATCGACATGGCGCGCGGCTACCCCATCGAGGCGCAGGCGGCCGACGCGCTCGAGCGCGAAAAGGAGCGCCTGGCCGGGTGGCCGTACTCGAAGGAGATCTTCCTGCCCCACTTCGGCGAGGAACGCGCCGCCCCCGCCCCCGGCGAGGTCTTCGTCCAGGAGGACCTCGCGCGCACCCTCGAAAAGCTCGTCGAGGCCGAGGCCGAGGCGCTCGCGGCCGGTGCCTCGCGCAAGGAGGCCATCATGGCCGCCTACGACCGCTTCTACCGCGGCGACATCGCCGAGGAGTTCGTGCGCGGCTCGCAGGAACAGGGCGGACTCCACACGATGGAGGACCTCGCCAACTGGCAGGTCTACTTGGAGGAGCCCGTGACCACCTCCTACAAGGGCATCGACGTCTACAAGCTGACCACCTGGGTCCAGGGCCCCGTCCTCCTCCAGGCGCTCAACATCCTCGAGGGGCTGGACGTGGCCGCGATGGGCTACAACTCAACCCGCTACATCCACGCCGTCTACCAGGCCATGAATCTGGCCTTCGCCGACCGCGACTTCTACTACGGCGACCCCTACTATCCCCCCGAGGAGCCGATCGCCGGGCTGCTCTCGAAGGACTACGCGGCCGCGCGCGCCGCCGAAATCGACTGGGAGAGGAACAATCCGGATGTCCTCCCCGGCGACCCCTATCCCTTCCAGAACGGCACCAACCCCTTCCTGCACCTGATCGAAACGTGGAACGTGGAGCCGGTCGCGACCCCCGACCCCTCCGGAATGAGCGCCGAAGAAGCCTTCTACGCCGGCACAACCTCCATCCAGGCGGCCGACGCCGACGGATGGGTCGTGTCGGTCACCCCGTCCGGCGGCTGGATTCCGGCGGTCATCGCGGGCAGGACCGGGATCGGCATGAGCCAGCGCATGCAGAGCTTCGTTCTGGACGAGCGCGCGGGCCCGTACAACGTCGTCGAGCCCGGCAAGCGTCCCCGCGCCACCCTCACCCCCTCGCTCGCCCTAAAGGACGGCAAGCCCTTCCTCTCGTTCGCGGTGCAGGGGGGCGACGGGCAGGACCAGAACCTGCTCCAGTTCTTCCTGAACGTGGTCGAGTTCGACATGAACGTTCAGCAGGCGGCCGAGGCGGCCAACTTCAACAGCTACCAGATGCGCAGCTCCTTCGGCGCGCACGAGTCGCAGCCGGGACGCCTCCTCCTCAACGACGGCGTCTCCGCCTGGGTCCGCGCCGAACTCCGCGAGATGGGCTACGACCTGACCTTCTCCGCCCGCACCTCCGGCCCCATCAACGCGATCTTCTTCGACGCCGCGACCGGCACGATGTGGGGCGGTTCCAGCAATCACGGCGAGGACTACGGCATCGCATGGTGATCGAGGGGAAGGGCCACACTCCCGTCTCGGGACTCCTGACCGAGGCGCGGTCCCCCACCTGCCTCCTGGTCCTCGGACACGGTGCCGGCGCGCCCATGACCCATCCGTGGATGGAGGCGGCGGCGGAGGCGCTGGCGGCGGAGGGGATCTCCACGCTGCGCTACAACTTCCAGTACGCGGAGGCGGGACGGAAGCGGCCCGATCACCTCCGGCGGCTCCTCGCGGTGGTGGCCTCGGCGTTGCGCGCGGGGGAAGAGTGTGCGAACGGGTTGCCTCTTTTCGCGGGTGGGAAGTCGATGGGGGGGAGAATGAGTTCCACGCTGGTGGCGGAGCGGGCGCGGGCGGCTGCGCTTGTCGGTGCGGACGCCATCGGCCGCCCCCTGCGGTCCGCCGACGAATTCCGGACGGATCGCCACCCCAACCCGGCGAGAACCATGTCCGCGGGCACCAAGGGGGGCGACGCCGAGTGCCCGGCGGGGTTGGTCTTCCTTGGCTTCCCCCTCCACGCACCGGGACGCCGTGAGAGCGTGCGCGGCGACCACCTCATGCACGTCCCCCGTCCCATGCTCTTTCACCAGGGGACGCGCGACCGCCTCGCCGACCTGGAGCTGCTGCGGCCCCTCCTGGAGCGGGTCGGGCCGCACGCGACGCTGCACGTTCTGGAAGGCGGCGATCACTCGCTCAGGATGCTGAAGCGATTGGGGCGGACGCAGGAGGATGTTCTCGCGGAGGTCGCGCGGGTCACGCGAAGCTGGGTGGATACCGTGCTGGGTACGACTCCCGGCTCCTCATGAGCGACCACCCCAACCCCCTCCTCGACCGCACGTTCCCGGTCCCCTTCGACCGCATCGAACCCGGCGAAGTGGGCCCCGCGGTGACGGAAGCCCTCACGCGGGCCGGGGAGCGCATCGAGGAGCTGGGCGAAGGGTCGGGCGGTTCATACGACGAAGTGGTCGGCGAACTCGACGCGATCACCGAAGAGGTGGAACGCACCTGGTCCCCCGTCTCCCACCTCCACAACGTCGACGCCACACCCGAGCTGCGCGAAGCCTACGCAACGGCACTACCCGAAATCACCCGGTTCTCGAGCCGCCTCCACCATCACGAGGGACTCTACCGCCGCTTGCGCGACTTCGCGGCCTCGCCGGCGGGCACCGCCCTGACCGGCCTGCGCCGTCGCCACCTCGACCGCACGCTGCGCGACTTCCGCCGCGCCGGCGCCGCCCTGAACCCCGCCGACAAGAAGACCCTGGAGGACCTGCGCCTCGAACTCTCCGAACTCGGCCGCAGCTTCGAGGAGAACCTCCTGGAGGAGACCGCCGCCTACGGCAAGGTAGTCACCGATTCGGACACGCTGGCGGGCCTCCCGGAGACCGCCCTCGAACGAGCGGCCCAACTCGCCGCCGACCGGGGCGAGGAGGGCTGGCTCATCACCCTGGACATGCCCAGCGTGCAGGCCGTCCTCCAGCACGCCGACGACCGCGAGCTCCGCCGTGAGACCCACGCGGCCTACCTGGACCGCGGCACGGCCGGCGACCGCGACAACCGCCCGCTGGTCGCGCGCATCCTCGAACTCCGCCGCCAGGTCGCCGAACTGCTCGACTACCCCGACTTCCCCGACTACCGTCTCGAAACACTCATGGCGCGCTCCGGGGGCCGGGTCCGCGGCTTCCTCGACGAACTCATCGACCGCACCCGCCCCTTTCACGACCGCGACACCTCCGAACTGGAGGCCCACGCGCGCCGGTCGGGCCTGGACGCGCTCGAGCCGTGGGACGTGGGCTGGCTCATGGAGAAGCTCCGCAGGGAGCGCTTCGACGTGGACGACGAGATGCTCCGTCCCTGGTTCCCCCTCGACGAGGTCCAGTCGGGCCTCTTCGAGATCGCCGACCGCCTCTTCGGCCTCTCCGTCGAGCGCGTGGACAATCCGGCCGTGTGGCACCCCGATGTCGGCTTCTTCGAAGTCCGCGACGAAGCAGGTGTCCACCTCGGCTCCTTCTACACCGACTGGTTTCCCCGCGAGACCAAGCGCCAGGGCGCATGGATGGACAGCCTCGTCTCGGGCGGCCCCACTGCGCAAGGCGGCTTCGACCCCCACCTGGCCTTCATCGGCGGCAACTTCACCCCGCCCACCCCCACCCGTCCCGCCCTGCTCACCCACCGCGAGGTCTGCACCCTCTTTCACGAGTTCGGCCACCTCCTCCACCACACGGCTTCACGGGTCGAGGTGCGCGCCCGCGGCGGCGTCAACGTCGCGTGGGACTGGGTCGAGGTCCCCTCGCAGATCATGGAAAACTGGTGCTGGGAACGCGCAGCCCTCGACCTCTTCGCACGCCACTACGAGACCGGCGAGCCGCTCCCGGACGCCATGCTGGAACGCCTCCTCGCCGCACGCCGCTTCATGGGCGGCTGGATGCAGATGCGGCAGCTCTCCTTCGCCAACCTGGACCTGGAACTCCATCGCACCTGGCGCGGCGAGGTCCCCGTCATGGCGTACGCGGCCGAGGCGCTGCGACCCTTCGTGCCCTCGGACCGCTTCGTCGAGCGTCACATCCTGCCCTCATTCACGCACCTCTTCGGGGGTGGGTACGCGTCGGCCTACTATTCGTACATCTGGTCCGAAACGCTGGAGGCGGACGCATTCTCCCGGTTTGCCGAAGAGGGGGTGTTCAACGCGGCGACCGGGCGTGCCTTCCGCGACTGCGTGCTGTCGCAGGGGGACCGGCGGGATCCGGAGGAGCTGTTCAGGGACTTCATGGGGCGGGATCCGGATCCGGGGGCGCTGATTCGACGGAATCTGGGGGGGTAGACATCGCCGGGTTACGTTAAGGTTAACTTCCTCCCGAACCCCGGCTCCACCGGGAACTCGGGCGATCCGGAGCGTCCGTGTATCAGACCTGCATGTTCTGCAAGAAACCCCTCGGCGCCAACGAGGTCGTCGAGACGTTTCCGGTCGGCCGACGGCTGGCCTTCGACGCGGCCAAGGGTCGTCTCTGGGTCGTGTGCCGCACCTGTCAGCGCTGGAATCTGACGCCGCTGGAAGAGCGCTGGGAGGCCGTCGAGACCTGTGAGAAGCTGTTTCGCGGGACGCGGGTCCGCACCTCGTCCGAGAACATCGGGCTGGCGCGCCACGCCGAGGGACTGGAGCTCGTGCGGATCGGGAAGCCGCTCAGGCCGGAGTTTGCCGCTTGGCGTTACGGCGACCAGTTCGGGCGGCGGCGGAGACGCACGATCGTGTACTCGACCGGCATTTTCGCGGGGCCGGTGGCGGGCTGGGCCCTGTTGGGCATCACCGGAAGTATCGTGGGCCTCATGGGAGCGAGTATCCCGATCTACACCGACCTGTGGCGGACCTACGGTCCCTCGGTATGTTTCCGGCCTTCCGATGGCTGGCCGCGCCGGATGAATCGACTGAACGCACTTCACACCCTGATCCGGCCGGACAACAGCGACGCCGGGTTCCTGGTCGGCGTTAGCAAAGGAGTTTTCAGACCCCGGAAGACCGAGTGGTTCGCGGGTGAAGATGCCCAACGCGCCATCAATGCCATTTTGCCGGCTGTCAACCACGAAGGTGGAAGTTTGAAAATGGTACAGTCGGCGGTTTCGGAGATCGAATCCCACGGGCATCCGGAGCGATTCGTGCACCAGGCAGTGCAGCGGTGGCGGGAGTATCGGCGCGGAGGTACCTCCGGCCACCTGATTCGCATGCCGCATCGCCTGGCCTTTGAGATGGCCCTGCACGAGGAGGAGGAGCGCCGGGCGCTGGCGGGCGAGCTGTGGAGGCTGGAACAGGCCTGGCGCGAGGCGGAAGAGATCGCGGCGATCGCCGATGATCTGCTTCTGCCGGAGGGTGCCGACGAGTTGTTCGACCGGCACGGGAAGAAGGGATAGCGGAAACTGGACCGGACCGCCTCCCCGGCGCATCTTCCGACCGCGGCGGCTTTCCGCCCAGTGTCTGACACTCCGTCGGAGAGATCGTGTACCAGACCTGCATGTTCTGCAAGAAACCCCTCGGCGACAACGAGGTCGTCGAGGCGTTTCCGGTCGGCCGCCGGCTGGCCTTCGACGCGGCCAAGGGTCGTCTTTGGGTCGTCTGCCGCACCTGTCAGCGCTGGAATCTGACGCCGCTGGAAGAGCGCTGGGAGGCCGTCGAGACCTGTGAGAAGCTCTTTCGCGGGACGCGGATCCGCACCTCGTCCGAGAACATCGGGCTGGCGCGCCACCCCGAGGGGCTGGAACTCGTGCGGATCGGGAAGCCGCTAAGGCCGGAGTTCGCCGCCTGGCGGTACGGCGACCAGTTCGGGCGGAGGCGGAGACGCACGATCGTGTACTCGACCGGCATGATGGCGGGGTCAGTCGCGGGCTGGGCACTGATGGGCGTCACCGGGAGCATCGCGGGCATCATGGGAATGAGCATCTGGTCCTACGCCCACACCTGGCAGACCTACCGTCACTCGATACGTTTTCGGCCTTCCGATGGCCGGCTGCGCGGGATGAATCGGTTGATTGTCGGTCATACCCTGATCCGGCCGTACGACGACGATGTCGGCTTCCTGGTCGGTGCACCCCAGGGCATTCTCAAACCCCGGGAGACCGAGTGGTTCGCGGGTGAAGATGCCCGACGGGCCATCAACGCCATTCTGCCCTCGATCAACCGCGCAGGCGGAAAACTGAAGGAGGTCCGGTCGGCGGTTTCGGAGATCGAATCCCACGGGCATCCGGAGCGATTCGTACACCAGGCCGCCGAGGGCTGGCGGGAATATCGCCACAGGGGCACCTGCGGCTTCGTCGGCGCGATGCCGCCCCATACCCGCCTGGCCTTTGAGATGGCCCTGCACGAGGAGGAGGAACGCCGCGCGCTGGAGGGCGCGCTGTGGAGGCTGGAACAGGCTTGGCGCGAGGCGGAGGAGATCGCTGCGATCGCGGATGATCTGCTGTTGCCTGAGGGTGCGTCCGGGTTTGTCGATCGCCACCGGGGATGAGGCGGGCGTGACGGGTCTCCGGGCGATACGTGCCTCGGTGCCGTCAGACCGATTCTTGGATCGGCGGATCCTCCCACCGACCTAGTGGTCAAGTGGTGGAACCAGCCCTAACCGTCCTCTGGCGGAACTAGCGGTCCCAACCGGGCTATGAGATCGGGAATGTCCTGGCGAACTGTATCCCAAACGAGCGAAAGATCGATGTCGAAATAGCCGTGCACCAGCCTGTTGCGCATGCCGACGATTTCCCGCCAGGGAATGTCCGGATTCGCACGCCTCACATCTTCGCTCACCTGCGCGGCGGCTTCGCCAACGATTTCCACCGACTTGAGGACGGAGAGTTGAGTGCGCCGATCCACCACGAAGTCGTCGAAGGACATGCCTTCCGTAAAGGACAGCGCATCGCGGGCGGACAGCAGCATATCCAGCAGATACGCGGAATCGTCACGCGGCATAAAGCACCCGCGCGGAATCCAGGATCGCCTTTCGGCGAATGTAATTCCGGCTCCCCTCAATAGCGGCTCGGTTCACCAGATCAACCCTGCGGGCCATTAGGTCGGCCAGCTCCCTCTCCATCCGCGCGATTCCGAAAAGGCCGGGTGTGCGCTTCGACTTGAAGCGGACAAGCACATCGACATCGCTGTTCGCTCGAAAGTCGTCGCGCAGAACGGATCCGAAGAGCGCCAGCTCTCCCACCTCCCATCGGTCACAGAATGCCTTGATAGCGCTCATGGGCACACCGATTCGGGCTGCCAGTTCGCCGGTCTCCAGCTTCTCCATCTATCCTCCAAGCCCAGTTACGCGTGCCACTAGTTCTCACGTGTCCAACATAGCACTCGCCACAAACAGCAGCATCATTCACCACACATACCCATCCACGGCTACCGCAGCTCACTACCCCACCATCCCGCCCAGCCTCCCCAGACTCCCCCCCAGATCCGGCCGCAACTCCAGCACCTCACGCATCGGATCCCCCCGCGTCGCCATCCGCTCCGGCACCGTCGCGATCGTGTAATCCCCAATCCACAGCCCCTCGTCCACCTCATCCCACTCCAGCGGAGCCGACACCGGCGCACCCGGCAGCGGCCTCACGCACAGCGGCGCCACGATCAGGCGCCCGTGGCCGTTCTGCAGGAAATCCACGTAGACCTTCCCCTCGCGCTGAGAGGGCAGCCGCGCAACGGTCGCAATCCCCTCCAGCTCCCGCACCGCCATAAGCGCCAGCAGGTAGCCGATGTTGCGCGACTGCTCGTAGGTCACCTGCCGCCCCAGCGGGACCAGCACGTGGAGCCCGGTCGAACCGCTCGTCTTCACGAACGAAGGCAGCCCGATGTCGTCGCACAGCCCCTTCAGGAATCGCGCGATCTTCACCACATCCGAGAACGGCGCGTCCTTTGGGTCCAGATCGAGCACGCAGAAGTCCGGCCGCGAAATGTCGGCGACCCGGCTCTGCCAGATGTGCAGCGGGATGCTCGCGCTGTTGGCCACGTAGAGGAGCGACTCCAGGTCGTCGGCGACGAAGTAGTCCAGATCCCGCTCGGACCCCTCGCTGTAGAGACGGATGCGCCGAATCCACGACGGCGCGAACTCGGGGGCGTTCTTCTGGAAGAAGGACTTGCCTTGGATGCCGTCGGGGAAGCGCGTCAGGACGACCGGGCGGTCCGCAAGGTAGGGAAGGATCCAGGGGGCGATGGCACGGTAGTAGTCCACCAGATCCCCCTTCACGTAGCCGTCCTCGGGCCAGAAGGGCTTGTCGAGGTTGGTGAAGTGGACGACCCGCTCCGGAGCGGCCTCCACCGGCGGCGCGGGTTCGGCCAGCCGCCTCCCCGCATCGACGGGAACGCACTCCTCGGGCGGCTTGTCGTCGCGCAGCCGCAGGAACGACGGATGCCGCAGGACGCCGGCCTCGGTGATCTCCTTGTAGCGCACCTCCGCGACGAGCTCCGGCGAAACCCAGCGGTGTCGGCCGCTTCCGGCCAGCTCGGCGCCCGCCGGGGGTTCGGCGGACGGCAGGCTTCGGAGCCGATCCCCCAATTCATCGAGCAAATCGGAGGAGAACCCCGTCCCGACCCGTCCCGCGTAGACGAAGTCCCCTTCCTCCCGGAACGCCAGGTGAAGCGCCCCGAACCCCGTCCTCCCCGCATCGGGTTCGGTAAATCCGTGAATGGCGAAATCGGCAGTGTGTATAATACACACTTTCAGCCACGAGCGGCTCCTCCCGCCCACGTAGACCGAGTCCGCCCGCTTCCCCACCACCCCCTCCAGCCCCATCCCCACGAGTTGCCGGAACATCTCCTCCCCCTTCTCGGGGATGTGTTCCGAGTACCGAACCGGACCCGTCGGCGGCAGCACCTCGCGCAGCAGCGCCTTGCGTTCCAGCAGCGGCAGGCCGCGCAGGTCGTACCCCTCGAAGGCGAGCAAATCGAAGGCGTAGTACGTCGCCGGCAGGGCCACGGCAGCCCTCGCAATGTCCCCTTCGCGCTGCAGACGCCCCCGCTTCTGGATCATCTGAAACGAGGGGATCCCCTCGGCGTCGCTCACCACGACCTCGCCGTCCAGCACCACCGCGCGGTACGGCAGCTTCCCCAGCACCAGCGCGACCTCGGGGAAGACCCGGGTGAGGTCGTTGCCGTTTCGCGAGATCAGCTTCGCGTCGCCGCCCCCCGCCTCCCCCAGCAACCGGTACCCGTCGTACTTGATCTCGAAGACCCACCCTGCCCGCGAGAACGGCTTCTCGTGCCGCTCCGCGTTCATCACCGTCACCTCCTCGGCCTTCACCTCGCCCACCACCGCCCCCGCCTCCCCGCACCGCTCCCGGATCCGCGCCCCGAAGTCCCCCCCCTCGCCCAGCTCCTCCACCGTCAGCCCCGACAGGATCGACGCATCCGGGTAGTCCCCCGTCCCCCCCTCCGGCTCCTCATACGCGTCGCGCTCCTTGATCAGCAGCCAGTGGTTGTCCTCGCCGCCCTTCGTCTTCACCAGCGTCCAGCGGCCGCGCAGCTTGTACCCCTTCAGGTCGAAGAGGAGCTTCCCCTTCTTCATCCCCTCGTGCGGGTCCTCGACCGCCGTCCAGATCCCCCGGTCCCACACGATCGAGGGCCCGGCGCCGTAGCTGCCCTCCGGAATCACCCCCTCGAAGTCGGCGTACTCGAGCGGGTGGTCCTCGACGTGCACCGCCAGCCGCTTGTCGGCCTGGTTGGGCGACGGCCCCCTCGGCACCGCCCACGACACCAGCACGTCGTCCATCTCCAGCCGCAGGTCCCAGTGGAGCGACGACGCCCGGTGCTTCTGCACCACGAAGAGGCGGCCCCCGGCGGACCTGCCGCCCCCGAACGGCTCGGAGGTCGCCGACGCGGACCGCTTCGCCCGGTATCTCGCGAGGCGGTCCTCGGGGTCCCGGTCGCCCACCGGCTCACCGGCCGCTTCAGGCTCGGGGCTGCCCTCCAGCCTCCCACGCGGACCCGCCTCCTCACCCACCGTTGGCCCCCGGAACCATATGTTTGTACGTTACCCTCATGGCTGCCCGTCCGATCTCCACGTCGACCGTCTCCTTCGGTCTGGTCTCGCTGCCGGTCAAGCTCTACTCGACCGGGCAGTCCTCCGCCAAGGTGCGCTTCAACTGGATCGAGGCCCAGTCGACCGAGATGATCGAGATCACCGAGTTCGTCCCGGCCGCGGATATCGACCGGATCTACCTGGAGCGCGCCTACTACCTCGGCCCCGCGCGGGGCGGTGCCCGTGCCTACCGGCTCCTCTCGGCGGCGCTCCGCGAGATGGAGCGGGTGGCGATCGCGCGCCATTCGGCCCGGGGCAAGCAGCGCCTGGTCATGATCCGCCCCCTCGACGACGGGCTGATCCTGGAACAGCTCTACTACCCGGAGGAGGTGCGCTCCTTCGACGAGGTGCCGCTGGAGGAGGGCGAGGTAAGCGACGCGGAGCTGGCGCTGGCGAAGCAGTTCATCGAGCAGGCGGCGAGCGATTCGTTCGACCCGGGCCGCTACAAGGACGAGGTCAAGGAGCGGGTCCAGAACCTCATCGACCGCAAGATCGAGGGGGAGCAGATCACGATGGCGCCCCAGGAGGAGCCCGAGACCAAGATCATCGACCTGATGGAGGCGCTGAAGGCGAGCCTGGGCGGTGCGGGGGAGAGGAAGGGCGAGGAGAAGGTGGCCGCGGCAGGGGGAGGATAGCAGTCAGGCGACTCGGCTACCGTTGCCCCTCCCGCATGATCCAGACCCGGATCAGCACCGCACCCCAAACCAGACACACGCCCCCCCAGACCAGCTTTGCGTAGAGGGGGGGCAGATCCAGGCCGGCCTGGATCATCAGCCCGCCGCCGGTGGTGAGTAGCAGGGTTCCGATGAAAAAGGCCGTGTCTTCCCACTGGGAGGTCTTCTTGCTCATTTCACCGTCTTCGGCTCAAGGGGACTCCGGGTGAAGGGCGGGTCCATCAGCCCGCGGCCCGGCGCCTCGCCACTTTCTGTGCTCGCGCGGGTTTTGTCCACGGACTGCGACGCCCGGTGACCGGTGCACAGTCTACCAGCACACGGGGCATTTTCGCCACTGTCGGCCGTCGCCCGCCGTCCGCTACAACAATCCCGGACAAACCATATCACGCACGCCGGATATCCCGCCGCCGTCATCCACACTGGAGCCTCTCCGAAGCCGCAGTTACCTTCCTCATCGAGGCGGCGGCGCCCATGGGCACTGCCCCCTCTTTCGCGCCCGTAGCTCAGCTGGATAGAGCATCGGCCTTCTAAGCCGAGGGTCCCAGGTTCGAGTCCTGGCGGGCGTGCTTCTATGCCGGCGGTACCGCCTCCATCAGGATCTCGAGCGCGCTTCGCAACGCGTCCCGTCCCCCGGATCCCCCATAGTGCCCCAGCCGCACGACCACCATTTCGTGCGACGGGATCACGATCGTGTTCTGCCCACCCGCCCCCGCCATGTAGAAGGCGCTGGAGGGCACGGGGAACTGCCCGCCCTGGTTGACCCAGAAGAACGCGCCTCCGTAGACCATCCGTCCGTCCGCCTCCCACGCGGGCGCCAGCGTGGAGGCGTAGGTCGCGTACCCCTCGGGCAGGATCCGCTCTCCCCCCGGTGCCACCCCGTCGGTCAGGTACAGATTGCCGAGCCTGGCCCAGTCGCGCCCGCTGCCGAACTCGTAGCCCTGCAGGAGGAAGTTGCCGTACGGATCGGTCTCGGGGATCAGGTTGCGGATCCCCAGCTTGTCGAAGAGGTGGCGCTGCGGGAATTCGTGGTAGTTCTCGCCCAGCACCTCCTCCACCCCGAGCCGCACCAGGTAGTTGGTGATCACCGGGTCGGAGTTGCGGTAGCGGCCCACCGTGTTCGGCTCCCACTGCCGGTCCTTGCTCGCGGCCCACGCGAAGGAGTTGACCGTACCCGTGTAGACGTAGATGTGGTCCGCGTACCCGAGCCCGGGATCGAAATCGGGATCCTGCGGCGCGCGGAAGCGGAGCCCGGAGGACATGCGCATAATGTCGCCGATGCGGATGCCGGCCCGCGCGTCGCCCTCCGTCCGCCACTCCGGGACCGGCGCGGGCTGCCACAGTTCGTACACCCCCTTGTGGATCAGCACGCCCATCAGCGTCCCCGTGAGGCTCTTGCCCATCGACCAGCTCTCGAGCGGCGTATCGTGGCTGATCCCTTCGCGATAGCGCTCCGCCAGCAGGCGGCCCCGATGCGTCACCACGAAGGCCGCGGTCAGCGCCTCCGGAGGGTCGAAGGCGGCCGCGAGCGCGTCGGCCACCCTCGCCATGTCCACGTCGGCGGGGAAGGGTTCGTCCGGCAGCACGTCTCCGAGAGGCCATGGCGTGGTCGCGGGATCGGGCAGGTTGGGCGTGACATCGACGGCCTCGTAGTAGGGCTCCGACTCGCCCACCGGGAGCGCGACGCACCCTTGGTCGCCGTGCAGCTTCGCGGACCGCACCGTGCCGTCGGGAAGGGTCAGGTGCACCCGTCGGCCCTCGTGGTCCACGACGGTGTCGGTCACCGCACCGCGGAGTTCCGCTGGGGACGAGAAAAACCCCGTGTTGGCGGCTGCGAACTCCGGATCGAGCCCGCTGAGGAACACGTTGGAACAGAGGATCTTGGCGAACCCGGCGGTGGCGTGCACGAGCGGGTCGCCCGGCGGGATCGCGAACTCTCCGGGGAGCTCCAGCGAGTCTCCCCGGGCGATCAGCGCGGCGGCGGGGTCCGCGTTCGGCGTGGCGTCGTCGTTCCCGCCGCAGGCGAAGAGGAGAAAGAGCGAAGTCGAGGCCGCGAGCAAGGGGCGTCGAATCATGAAATGGCACTCCCGGGCTACGGGGACGGGTCGATCCTGCCGGACAGGATACGCCCCCTGGCGACGCGTCGCAAAACCACGGTCCGGCACGCCGGGCCGCCGACATCCGGGGGGCCCGGCGACGACCGATTCACCCGTCGCGACGTCCCGGTTTACCCGTGCGCGGGATTGGTGTAGCTTACGTCGCCGCGGGATGCCCGCGGTGACGCACGGTGGGCGTAGCTCAGTCGGTTAGAGCGCCGGATTGTGGTTCCGGAGGTCGCCGGTTCGAATCCGGTCGCCCACCCTTGAAGGTCCGCGGTGAAGACGGAGGGGGCTTCGCTGCCGGTCCCTCCGGGATCGCCACCAACAGGCCACCAACAGGGCTGTTGACACCACGCCTGGATTTCCCTATGATTAAGGTCTACCGAGTTTCCACCGGGCCCTCCCGGTCGGCGGCGGGATTCCGTCCCCCGCAGACCCGCGAAGAGCGGTTCCGGTTTCGGGCGGCTGCGGCCGCCCTTGATTTTTGACAATCGAGGTCATGAGAAGCGGGCGGGCCCTTCGCC
>JAPPGM010000082.1 GCA_028874995.1 Gemmatimonadota bacterium
ACCGATCTCATGGGAGCCATCGAGGCGGTCGTGCGCGGCCACTCCTATCTGCCCCGCCGCGCAGCCGCCCTGCTCGCGCGGCGGAAGGCACGGGGAAAGCAGAGCGGCAAGCCGGGTCCCGAGGCGCTTTCCTCGCGCGAGCGTGCCGCGGTCGAGCTGTACGCGAAGGGCTTTTCGACCCGCGAGATGGCCGGGGAGATGTTTCTCAGCCCCAGGACCGTCGAGGGCTACATCGCGCGGGCCAGGACCAAGCTGGGTCTGCACACCCGGCGCGATGTCGTGCGCTTCGCGCTCGACGCCGGCCTCCTGCGGTCCGAAGGCGAGCAATAGGAAGGCACCTCTCCCCCGCAGGCCATCGAAGTTGCGGGAAAACCCCGTCAAGACGGCAGGGTTTTCCCTCTATTGAGGCTGACGTGCGTCGCCGATATTTCAATTCCGGTGCGTCCGGGGATTGCGTTTCACCGTTGCACCGGGATGTCTCAACCGCCAACGGCGTTCGGCCAGGGGAGACGGGCAAGAAGATGTTCTCGATCGCCAGGACCGGTGGAGGGTCCACCCCACCACCTGAGACCGACGCCACAAGAGGAGGGATCACAATGGCTGACAATAGGAAAAACGGGACAGGGCGCCAGGCTTCGGAGATGTGGGTTGGGATGCGCACGATATGCGGCAACACCTCCGTGGTCGTGGGAATCGTCGTCGCGGGGAGAACTCATGTCTTTCTCGCAACACGGGAGATGGCGGGCAAGTTGGCCGATGAGATCGCGACAATGCTCGAGGAGCCGATCTCGCGCCCGCACGCGCCGCAACCGCGTTTCCCATCGCGGAATCGAGCGGACAGGAGACTCGTGGCAGGGGTTACACGGTGAGGGAGGACGGGACTCCGATCCGCGGATGCGCAACATTGCCGTAGTCCCCCCTCTTGCCCTTTTGGGCACGAACCGTGGGATATCCGGTGTCCGAACGGTGGCCGGGGGGAATCCAACCGATATGAAAGACACGACTGATGAATATCCAACCAACGAACGGCGCCGATCCGCGCCGTCCGCGGCAATGTCTGCCGGCCACGCTGGCCCTCGCCGCATTCTGGACGGTTTCCTGTGACGACGAGATCGCGCCGCCCCTCGATCCTTCGGTCGCGACGACGATCACGGTGAGTCCGGCCACCGCCCAGTTGGGTGCGGTCGGCGCGACCGTCCAGCTGACGGCGCGCGTGCTCGACCAGCACGGACAGGCGATGGCCGACGCGACCGTCATCTGGGCGAGCGCCGCCACCGATGTCGCCACGGTGAGTTCGTCCGGGCTGGTGACGGCGGTCGGCGGCGGGATGGCGGCGATCACCGCGAGCGCTGGCGAGGTGTCGGACACGGCTGCCGTGACGGTGGCCCGGGATCGCGAAGTGCTGGAGGCACTCTTCAATGCGGCGGACGGGAGGAACTGGCACAACAGCGAGAACTGGCTGACCGGGGAGCCCCTGGCGGACTGGCACGGGGTCGAAGTGGATGCGGGGGGCCGGGTCACCAAACTCGATCTCACCGACAACAACCTCGCCGGAACCATCCCGCCGGATCTCGGCGACCTCGCGCACCTCGAGTCGCTCCTGCTCGACGACAACTTCGACCTGACCGGTCCGATACCGCCGGAACTCGGGAACCTCGTGCACCTCAGAAGGTTCTCTCTGGCGGGAACCGCCGTGACGGATTCGATCCCGCCGGAGCTGGGCAACCTATCGAGCCTCAGGACGCTCTGGCTCGTCGGCACGTTGCTTACGGGCGCGATTCCTCCGGAGCTCGGCAATCTCTCGAATCTCGATACGCTGGCACTGGCGTTCAACAGCCTGACGGGCGGGATCCCGGCCGAACTCGGCAACCTGTCGAATCTGAAAATGCTGTGGCTCGACAGGAACCAGCTGACCGGCCCGATCCCCCCCGAATTCGGCAACCTATTGAACCTCGAGGCGCTTTCGATCGAGGCGAACAAGTTCGACGGGTTCCCCGTTTCCGGGACCGGCGTGACGGGCCCGATCCCTCCCGAACTCGCCAGCCTGTCGAACCTGACGATCCTGCGTCTCTCCCAGAACAGTCTGACGGGCGCGATCCCCACCGAGTTAGGCGGCCTCGCGGAACTGCAAGTGATGTCGCTCGCCAGCAACGAACTGGCGGGTGCCGTCCCGTCCGAACTCGGGCAGTTGGCGAGTCTCGAGGAACTCAATCTGGCCCACAACGCGGACTTGGCAGGGGTTCTGCCCGCCAGCCTCACGGCCCTCGGCGCCCTCAAGGTCTTCCAGGCGGGCGGCACCGGTCTGTGCGCGCCCTCGGACCCCGGCTTCATCGAATGGCTGGGCGGCCTGACGCGGCGGCGGATCGCCATCTGCGAGGCGGAGCAGGCCGCCGCGTATCTCACGCAGGCCGTTCAGTCGCGGACATTCCCCGTGCCGCTCGTCGCGGGCGAGGCGGCGCTCCTCAGGGTGTTCGTGACGGCGCCGGGCGGCGCGGACGCCAACATTCCGCTCGTGCGCGCCCGTTTCTACCTCGGGGGAGCCGAGACGCACGTCGCCGACATCCCGGGACAGTCCACGGCCATACCAGCCGAGATCGACGAAAGTTCACTCTCGAAATCGGCCAACGCCGAGATCCCTGCGGAGATCGTGCAGCCGGGCCTGGAGATGGTGATCGAGATCGACCCGGAGTCGACACTGAACCCCGGCCTCGGCATTGCGAGGCGGATCCCCGAGCAGGGCCGGGCCAAGGTGGAGGTCCGGGCGATGCCCCCGTTCGACCTGACGGTGGTCCCGTTCCTGTGGAGCCCGGACCCCGACTCCTCCGTCCTTGAGACCGGCGGCGCGGACGACGAGTTCTTCCGGCCAACGCGGACGCTGCTTCCGGTCGGGGAGTTCGGAGTGGACAAGCACGAACCTGTCTTCACCTCCAGCAACGATGTCGACGGGCTGCTGGAAGAGACCCGGGCGATCCGCGTCATGGAGGGGGGAACCGGCTACTACCTCGGGATGATGTCCGGCGACCTTGACGGGCCGCAGGGCGTGGCGGAGTTGGGGGCGCCGCTCGCGGCCGCGGTGGCCAATCCGTTTATCGCGGCGCACGAACTCGGACACACCATGGCCCTCCAACATGCCCCGTGCGGGGGGGCGGGCGCCGATCCGGCGTATCCACAGCTCGACGGATCCATCGGCGCGTTCGGATACGATTTTCGCGACGGCGGCCGGCTCGTTCCGGCCAGTGCACCGGACCTGATGTCCTATTGCGGGCCGCCGTGGATCGGGGACTACCACTTCGGCAACGCCCTCGCCTTTCGGCTTCTCGAGGAAGGGGAAGCGATGGCCGCCGCCGAGCCAACCCGTACGATTCTGCTGTGGGGCGGGATCGACGATGCCGGAGCGCCGTTCCTCGAACCGGCGTTCGTCGTGGACGCACCGCCCTCCCTGCCGCGTCCGGGCGGGGAGTACGAGATCACGGGGCGGAGCGAAGACGGCGGCACGCTGTTCTCCCTGAGCTTCCATATGCCGGACATGGCGGACGGAGGAGGACGTTCGAGCTTCGCCTTCGCCCTGCCCGCGCAGCCCGGCTGGTCCGGCGACTTGGCGAGCATCACGCTCTTCGGGCCCGGCGGCTCGGTCACGCTGGACGCCGACACCGACCGCCCGATGGCCATTCTCCGCAATTCCGGGACCGGACGCGTGATTGCCATTCTCCGCGATCCGGCCCACGCCGAACCGGGCCGCCCGGGAGGCATCGCGGCGGCGCGCGACGCCGAGCCCGGCCTGAAAGCGCTGTTCAGCCGCGGGATGCCCACTTGGGGGCATTCACATAGGACACCCAGTTCGTAGGACGGGACATGCGAGGAACCATCGCCGCCCAATCAAGTACGATCAGGAGAGTGAGAGCCAACACCCCAACAGTCGGAGGACTTTAGCATGATACCGTGGACGAAGAGAATCAGCCGTTCTGGCAAGCGGATTGTGGCGATCTTGACGCTTCTCGGGATTGCCGCGTGCATGACACAGCCCGACGAAGATCAGCTTGAGCCGACCGTGGCGGAACTCGTGGTTGTACACGGGGACGGGCAGTACCAGGGGAGGGGCAGGCTACTCAACGAGCCGGTGAGCGTGCGGGCCTACGACGAGGCGCGCCAAGTCGTGTCCGGGGCCAAGGTGGAGTTCGTGGTACAGCCCGGGAACGGTTCGGTCAGCAACGAGTGGACGCGCACCGACCTGCACGGCGTGGCGAGTACCCAGTGGACTTTGGGCGACATCGCCGGCCTGCATACGCTGACTGCGGCGGCGGGTGACGGCCCCAGCGTCAAGATCACGGCGACGGCTCGTGCCAACGAATTCGACATCCATGTGGTCGGGGGCGAAGGCTTCTCCGACGAGCAGCGGACGGCGATGCGGGCGGCGGCCGAACGGTGGACCGCCGTCATCGTAGGTGACAAGCCGGACTACGTCTTTCCTGTGAACTTTCAGCCGCCCACTTGGTGTCAGGACGTCGGACTCGCCGGCGCACCGGGGAACGGGAAGATCGACGATGTGCGGTGGGACGTGGTCGTCGCTGAGATGGATTGGGACATCATGTCGGCGCCTTGCCACTACAGAGTCGGTGAATCAGGAATGACCGAACCCCTGTGGTTCGTGCTGGCCCTCACCCCGTCAACCGTTAAGGATATTGCGGATGCGGTGGAGAGTCCGGAGGTGCTGCAGGCATGGCTCAGCCAGGAGCTCGGTCGCCGGTTGGCCTCGAGGCTCGTTCACCTCGCGGACGACTCGAACCCTCAAGACGTTCACTTCGTCGATGAAGCCACGATTGCGGCCTTTGACGCCGCCGGGGGATCGAACTGGACCGGGGGCTCCAAGGTTCCGTTACTGGGCCCTGGGGTGGGCGGCAACGCCAATCTGGCTTGGCGGTGCTCAGTCTTCGGCCACGAGATGATGTCCGGGGTGTTCCCCCACTACCGAATGGAAACGGGCAGGCGTCCGCTGAGCGCGGTCACCGTCCAGTTGTTGGCCGCGCTAGACTATGAGGTTGACGTGAGCAAAGCGGATCCCTACACCTTGCCGGAAACGCCATGGGCGAACTGCTTCCGGGAGGAAGACGCTTCACACCCTCTGGCGGCAGCCACTGTTGTATCCCACTGGCTCCCGCTCCGCGTACCTACGACCTCTCGATGACCGGCACTCCGCCGGTCGGCGGCCCGACGGACCACGGATGCTGGCCGCGTCCAGTTGCAACCGCACCGCAGCGTGAGGCGTGTCCGGTCGATTGACAGATTCGGCCCCTCCGGCGATTCTCACGGCTGCCGCAAGCCAAAGGAGGGTGCGGCGACGTTATCGTGGCGTGCCGCTGGCGGGTCGGAGACGATTCGGCTTGCCACTGGCACCACAGTGTCAAACAGAGCGGCACGCCCAAGCGTGCAAACCGACCAGCGCCGCGCGACCTACAGCCATGCCTGAGTGCGCAAACGGCATTGGGGTCCCAAGCGCACCTCAGCCCTCCGGCAATGCGCTCTGAACCTCCCGCTCATCCAGTAGCGCGGCAACGTTCTGCTGCTCCGCCGCCCGGGTCGCCCGTGGCACACTCGCCCCTCGGGCTATGGCGACCCCGGGGCCCAAAGAACTTGGTTCGGGCGCGAGGCCCGTCCCCGTCCCCTCCTGGGGTTCGCTCTCCCCTCGAGAATCACCCCGGTGCGTGAGGGCATTTTCGAGCGCCGCTTCGAGGCGGTCGAGCGCCCATTCGTCTTCGAGCTGCTTTCGGAATCCGCGATCCCGGAACATCCACCATAGCTCCCGGTGCACCGCGCCACCAACACGGGTCGCGCGGCAGATGGGAGTGGGTCAGCCGCCGCGCTTCGGGACCGCCCGCGTGAGCGTCTTCAACGGCTTCAGTTGTGGCGATCATCGCGGCTCTCGGGGTACCTGTGTTGAGGCTCGGACGCCCCGTGCCGGTGCCGGTCCAGGAGTGTACATGGCGCTTCTGGGGTCGACGGACACGAAATCGCGTCCGCGATGGACAAGCCTCCGGCTCCATATGCCGCTGGTGCGCTTGCGGTTGCCTTCCGGCCACGGAGCGCCGATGCCGGTCCGCGCTCCTTGGCCGTGGCTGGGAGCAACCCCCCGTCTCGGCATGCCTCGATCGGCATCGGGCAGGATGGCGATGTACATCCCCATCCTCCCCTCTGCTACGGGGTCGCTCCCAGCCAGCAGTCCTTCCTGGAACGGTGTCGGGCGCTGCTTCCCAAGCGGCGGAGCATCCGTCGCCCGGTCCTCGACGTGTACGCCGTCGCTCAACACGGCCCGGTCGCCCAGATCCGCCCGGACGCCCATGGAAGCGTTCGCGCCGACCGTGGCCTCGATGCCGACCTTCGCACCCGGCCCGATCTCGGCGCCCTGTCTGACGCTCGCTCCGGCATCCACCCGCGCATACTCGCCCACCTTCGCGTCTCGCCTGACGATCACCCGCTCGCCGACGGTCGCGTGGCGTCCGATCGTGGCACCCGGGCCGATCATTGCGTCCGCTTCCACGACCGCGGAGGGATCGACCCGGGCGGCGGGATGCACGGTGGCGAGTGGGTGGATGGCCTCATTTTCCATGTGGAACCGATGACGAAGCCTTCAAGGTCCGGTGGAACGGGGATGACCCGCCCCCGCCCGGCGAACCGGGCGGGGACGGGCCTGGGGCCCCTCTCGCTGGGCTGCGAGAGGTTTGGGTCTTGGATCAGGTGCCCCTTGTGACGAGGATGTAATAGCTGCGCTTCTTGTTGTCCTCCGACGCCATCTCGACCCGGTAACGCAACCCGTCCCCACCGGCCGCGCCGGAGGAGAGGCTGTAGAACTCGCCCTGGCACAGATCGGCGTCGGTGTCCGTGGCCTTCGCGTGCTTGCTGCCATCCGCCTTGTAGACCTCGACGGCCTGCACGCAGTACCCGGAGGAGCTGCCCGTTCCCAGAGCAACCAGACCGAAGCTGACGGTGGCGTTTTGGGTGGTCGCACTGGCCGTGGTAATGACCCACGGACTTGCGTTCGTGCCAGACCCGGTAATGGCGTCTCCGCTGCCGCTGATCTCCGAGTCGGCAAGCTCGTTGCCGGCCGGGTTCGCACGCGTCGCGGTGAAGGTGTAGGCGTGGTCGTTGTAGCCGTTCTCGCCCGTCACCATGACCGTGATCGTGTTGTCCACGACGGTACCGGTGCTTACGTCAGGACCCCCGGCAGCCGGCGTCGCGGTGGCGAGCAGCGGTACGGTCGCGCCGGTCAGCCTGCTCGGCGTGTAGGTCTTCGCGGTCGCTCCCGACCCCCTCATGACCCTGTACGTGGCTCCGGGGCTGACGGTCGCCTTCACCGTGATGCTCTCCGCGCGGTACGTGACAGCCGCGGGGTCGGATAAGGTCACGGCGTTTGTTCCGCTCACATCCTGAGCAGCAGCAAGATCAGTGGTGGCGGACATTTCCACGGCCTCGCCACCGACCGCCGTGACGCCCTTGACGCTCAGGGTGCGTAGCGAATCGGCAGACCGCAGATTGCCGTTGTAGATGTAGTAGACGGCCCGGTCACGGTTGAACGCGGTCTTGCCCTTCAGAAGATCGAACTTCCTCATCGTGCGCGCCGCATCGCAATCGGCGTCCGCTTCCGTGCCGCCCTCGCAGTTCGCCGCGTCGTCGTTGATGCCGTCGGCGTCCCACTTGGCCCGGTTGTAGCCCGTGGCCGCGATGTTGACCTGGTAGTATCCCTCGCGCAGGCCCGGGAAGCTCCAGGATCCGCTCGAAGCGGTCTGCCTCACCTGCGGCCTGAAGTCCGTGTCGTCCGAACACGTCTCGGCGGTGTCGTCGCTGTCGTCGTCCGGCGTGCCGGCATCGTCAAACGGCGTGTACGTCAGGCAGCCCCGCAGCTCGACCGCGACGGAGCCGGAGCGGCCGCTCGCCTCCACCACCCGTCCCGAGAACGTTCCGTCCTTGTGCAGGAGCGCGAAGTTGTGGAAGGTGAAGTTCTTGGCGCCGGTGCCCTCGCCGACCTTGACCGCGTCCGTCGGGCTGTTTATTTCGCTGGCCCCGTATCTCCAGTAGGGCAGCTTGAGGGTTTCGTTCTGCTCGTCCACGTCCACATAGTCGTCGTCGGCCGTGGCCGGTCCCGCAACATTGTCGCTGGAACTGCTCTGCAGCGCCTCGTACATGTCCGTGTTCTTCGCGGTGATGATGTAGCTGCCCGCCGGCAGATCGACGAACTTGTAGGACCCGTCGGCCTGGACCGTGGCCGTGCCGAGCACCGGGCCCGTCCCGACCGGGATGTCGGGGTCCGTGCCCGCCTTCAGGTACTTCTTGATCTGAAGCTCGACCCCCTCGTAGGTATTGTGGGGGCGGACCACGTTCAAGACGGAGTCGACGTTCGCCACGTAGCCCCGGATCTCGAGGCCCTGCTGCGTGACCCTCCAGCTCGCGGTCGCCCGGCCCCTCTTGCCGACCCAGGCGGAGTCCGCCTTGTCCTCGCCCTTCTCATCGGCAAACTCGTCATGGTAGATCCAGACCTTCTGGGTCGGCTCGCCCACGATGCTCCAGTCCGCGTTGCCCGACGCCGTCACGTCGTAGGTTCCGTCCTGGAGTCTGCTGAAGCCGTAGGCGCCGCCGGTGCCGGTCTTCGTGTCGCCGTCGTCCGCATCGTGGTTGACGGTCACGGGCTCGAGCGCGACAGCCAGGCCCTTGACCGAGCCGACCGTGCCGCTCAGCGCGCCGGTCGTCCACTGGTACCCGAAGGTGGCGCAGTCGTCGTCCTTGTGGGACGTGCCGATCGACGCGGTGCAGAGCCGCACCGCCGGCACGCCGCCGCCACCCTCGCCGAACGAGCCGTGGGTCATGCCGTCGTTGAGATCGCCGCCGAAGGCCTCGACATGCTCCAGATCCGTCACGAGCTTGCGATCCCGCCCCAGGTCGATCTCCACCGCCAGCTCCTCCATCGCCGGCAGATGCCGGATCGTCACCAAGCCGTCCTTGATGGTCAGGTCCGGGTGGATGGGATCGGTCTTGGGATCATCGTCGTGATCGTACCACTCGTACCTCTTCCAGCGATTCCGGTCATCGCGCTTCTGCACCTCGATGTCCATCTCGGCGGCGGTCCCGGTCGTCCTGACACCGGAGAAGGGGAGAAGGAAGGGGCGGTTGGTGGGCCGGGGGAGCTTGGCGGACCCGGAGCTGTTGTCGGCGCGGAGGGGTGGATGGCAGAGAGGAGGGTCCTTCGAGGCACGGGACCGCGATGCACGGCGCGGCGCCAAGGCGTTGGGAATGCGCGGCTTAGGCGTCGTCGCCAGCGGGGCGGGCCATTCCCGTACATGGGTGCCGACGATGGGGACGGAGCGGTGGGGCGCGCGTCCAGGCGCGTCCCGGGTCTTGCACGCTGCGGCGGCGGCCCTTATTTCGTTCAACGTCACCTGGCACTTCGTCCGAACCGCTAAACACTACCATGAGCCTGCGATTCGTACAGACGGACAGCCCGCCGAATCGGAGAGGCCTCTTCGGAACGGATGGCCTGCGCGGTTTTCATTCAGTCTTTATTGGGGGGGGGGGGGGGGGGGGGGGGGGGGGGGGGGGGGGGGGGGGGGGGGGG
>JAPPGM010000045.1 GCA_028874995.1 Gemmatimonadota bacterium
CGAAACTTCAACAACATGTCAGCCCGGCGCCTCGCCGCTCTCGGTGCTCGCGGGAGTTTATCCACGGACTCCTAGCGCCTGCCGTCAGGAGCCCTCCTTCTTCGGCAGCGGCACCGCCTGCCCCTCCGGTATCGGAGACTTGTACGGAACACCCCCAATCGTCGCCGCATGCGCCTCCTTCGCGCGCCGCAACAACTCCGCATCCAGGATGATCTCCGCCCCCATTAGCGCCAGCGCCTTCGTCGCCACCTGCGCCCCCTTGATCGAACCCGGCGTCCCGTGCGATGCGCTCGTCGCCCAGGAGTGCCACGGGATGTGCTCGGCCGCGGTCGTCACGCTGAACTCGACGGTCGGCGCGATGTAGCTCACCTCGGCCACGTCCGATGAGCCGCCCCCGGCGGGCAGCGGCTGGTCGGCGAGGTGGTCGATGGTGTCGCGCAATCCCGAGGTCTCCACCTTGAGGAAGGCCTGGAGCTTGCGGGCAAACCCCTGGTCAACGTCGCTGAACTGCGGTGGCCCCACCCGTTCCAGGTTGGCCTGCATGGCCTCCTGCAGCGGGCGCACGAGGGTGTAGGGGTGGACGCCGGTGATCAGGAAGACTTCGTATTCGGTGCGCGTCATCTTCGCGGCGCCGTCGGCGATGTCCAGGATCCAGTCGTAGCTCTCCTCGACGGCGGTCCGGGTGGTGTCGCGCACGTAGTACCAAACGCGCGCGTATTCCGGCACCACGTTCGGCGCATCGCCCGCGTTCGGGATCACATAGTGGATGCGGGCGCTCGGCTCGACGTGCTCGCGCATCATGTTGACGCCGTGGTTCATGAGCTCGACAGCGTCCAGCGCGCTGCGACCGTTCCAGGGGTCGAAGGCTCCGTGGGCGGCCTGCCCGCGGAAGGAGACCTCGAAGTTGTTGAGCGCGCGCGCCCGGTTGTTGCTGACGGCGGTCCTCTGGCCCGGGTGCCAGACGATCGACGCGTCGAGGTCGTCGAAGAGGCCGTCGCGGGCCATGTAGACCTTGCCGACCACGGTCTCCTCGGCGGGCGTGCCGTAGAGGCGGACGGTCCCCGGCGTGCCGTGCTCGGCCATCATGCGCTTGACGGCGATGGCGGCGGCCACCGAGGCCGCGCCGAAGAGGTTGTGGCCGCAGCCCTGTCCGTGCGGGTGCGCGTCCTTGCGGGGCGCGCGCAGGGGCACGGGGGCGTTGCCGATGTTCGGAAGTGCGTCGTATTCGGCGAGGACCCCCAGAATGGGGCGCCCCGATCCCCACGATGCGACGAAGGCGGTGGGCATGCCCGCGACACCGCGCTCGACGGTGAAGCCCTCGCCCTCGAGGACATCGGCGAGGTAGCCGGCCGACTGGTGCTCCTCCAGCGCGATCTCGGCGAAGTCCCAGAGGCGCGAGGACATTTCCGTGACGAGGTCCTCCAGGGCGGTGGCGTGGGCCAGGGCGGACGTCTTGCCCTCCTCGACGGACTGGGGGGAGGCGGGGGCGGGGGGGAGGGTGGCGAGCAGCGTGGCGGTGACGAAACCGGCGAGCCTCATGGGGTGTGATCCTTTGGTGGTCTTGAATCGGTTTGAAGATGGCTGGCGTAGGAACCATTATCGCGTGACGGATTCCGATATGCACGCGCAACGACACAGCCAGGAATGCCATCATGATGAAATCACATCGACTAGAGCTTCATTGGGTTCTGGTGTGGGGTACCGCCGCGGCAGGGCTGGCCGGGCTTCCCGCCGAGACGGTGGCCCAGCAGGGGCCGGGTCAACCGGGCGAACGGCTCGGCACATGGATGGCGGAAGCGCGCGCAAGCTCTTTTCACGCTTCAATTGAGGCTGGTGGTATGGTGCACCCGGTGGCGGACCATGCGGGCCGCAACGGAGCGTGGGTGCCACATCGGGTCCCGGTCATGCCTGCCGGGCCGGACAGCGCAGCGTCGCCGGGGAAGATCCTCGTATCCACCCTGATCGGGGCGACGATCCCTGTCGTTCCAGTGATGATCTACTACTGGTACCTGGGGCCGGACAGAGTCCCTCTCGGCGATTCTGCCGGGAGACTGCCGATGTACCTGTCTTCGCTTCCGACCCTCCTCACCGTTCCGTTTGCGGCGGGACTTGCAGGAGCCGACAGCCTTTGGCGGGCTTTGGTCGGGACCGGACTGGGGTTCATTATGGGAACCTCGACCATCGAGACTATGGACGGGGATTCCTTCTTTTACCTGGGCCCATCAGTGTTCGCCGCGATCATGGCCGGGGTCACCACGCTGGCGATCACGATCCGGGAGGGAAAGTGAAGGGGTCAATGGTGATGGGCGGCGTTGCCACGAACCGGGTGAACCGGTCGGCCGATCATCGCGAATGACCCACCCGACACCGAGGAGGGCAGAAATGTCATCTTACGCCAGGACCCGGCTGCGATTGCTGTTCTGGGCCGTATCGGCTGCATTGGTCTCGTTGACGGCCGATCTGGCTGCCCAGTCGGCGGCCCATCAACCGCCGCGGACTCTCGCGGTGTGGATCGATGAAGCGCGGGCGAGCCCGTTTCACGACCTGATGGTGTCCGGCACCCTGGCGAATCCGGCTGCGGGGCTGGCCGATGACGAGGGTGTGAGGGTTTCGGACATGGTCCGGCCCCCGATGACTCCAGTGCCCGTATTGCCCGACAGCGCGGTATCGTTCCGCAAGGTATTCGTCTACACCCTGGTCGCGGCGTTCATCCCCATGGCTACCGCAATGACGATGGCGTCTGGTGGCGATCTTGTCTCGGTCTTCGGTGGGTGGGCAGTCACCCTTGTTTCGGTTCCCATCGCCGCGACGGCAGCCGGAACTACCAAGGTCCCGGAGACGGTGGTCGGCGCTGCCCTGGGGTTTGTGGCCGGGGCAGTGTTGGGTGCTGTCTTGGCGTCGGGTCTCGGCGACTACTGGTACTCGCCGATCTATTCGCTGACAATGGCCTCGGTCACCACGGCGATCGCTCCCCGGTAGCCGTCCGTGGACAGTGGAGGACTCGCGTACCCCTGTGCACGCCGTTACTGTCCGGCATCACTCAAGTCGTTGAACCACTGGCAGGAGCGGAGAAACGGTGTTTCGCTCTTCCGTACATCCCATCGCCACCGCCACCACGCTCCTTCCGGCGGTCCTCCTCCTCCTGGCCTGCTCGATCGATTCCGGCAGCCCGGACGCAGACCCCTCCGCTTCCACCGACATTCCCCCCATCTTCCAGGTCGACCCCACCTGGCCGCGCGAACTCCCGAACGCCTGGATCCTCGGCTCGATCACCTCGGTCTTCGTCGATGACCAGGATCACGTCTGGATCACGCACCTGCCCGAGACGCTCACGCCGGAGGAGATCGCCGCGGTGCAGGATCCACCGCTCGGGGAATGCTGCGTGCCCGCGCCGGTGGTCATCGAGATCGACCCGGACGGGAATGTGGTGCAGGCGTGGGGCGATCCGGCCACGCAGGATGTCTCGGAGTTCCCGCGCAATTCGCACGGTCTCTTCATCGATCACAATGGGTTCGTTTGGATCGGGACGTACCGCCACCACCGTGTCATGAAGTTCACCCGCGATGGTCGGCACCTCTTGACCGTCGGTCGGTATGACGAAAATGGCGGAAATGGTAATACCGACCTCCTGGGCGGCCCCGCCGGCATGTGGGTCGACCCCGAAACCAATGAGGTTTTCATCGCTGACGGCTACCGCAACCGGCGCGTCATCGTTTTCGACGGCGAGACAGGCGCGTACCTGCGCCATTGGGGCGCGTCCGGCGAGCTTCCGGACGACGAAGCAGCTTACGACTACGCTGGCCGCACGATCGACAGCCCGCCGCCGCCCCAGTTCTCCACCGTGCACGGCCTGGTGGGTTCGCGCGACGGCCTCATCTACGTCGCGGACCGGCGCGGGAACCGCATCCAGGTCTTCCAGCGCGATGGCACCTACGTGACCGAGAAGACGATCGCGCCACTCACCCGTGCGTCGGGTTCGGCGTTCGTGGTGGCACTCTCACCCGACGAGGGGCAGCGCTGGCTGTACCTGGCCGACGGCACCAATCACAAGGTATGGATCCTGAGGAGGTCGGACCTGGAAGTGGTGGGTGAATTCGGCCGCGGGGGCCGGCAGGTGGGACAGTTCATCCGTCCGCACGGGATGGATGTGGATTCGCGCGGGAACATCTACGTGGGTGAAGCGTCGACGGGGAGACGGGTGCAGAAGTTTGTGCCGGGGGTGAGGTGGTAGGGCCGGACGGTGCCGACGGTGTCCAGCCGCGTTGATCGAGGCACCCTTGCAACCTTGTTGTGAGAGCGACGTGGTGCATCCACGTTGACGATTCCAGGAGCGGACGACGGTGTGACGGGTTCGTCGGCGGGGTTTCCTGAAGGGGCGGAAGCGCAGCCGGCCGCGAGGAGTGGGGCGAGGACCAGGACGTGGGCGTGTCGCACGCGGCGGGTCACCGCAGTGTCTCCCATCGATTCGTCGATCTGCTGGCCAGGGCCGAACTTCATGGTCGTCCACATCTCCACCGGTTCGCATTCCATGGTACCGGGGCGGAATCGACTGTTGCGCATGGCGACCAGCACCGCCCGGTCGAAATCAGGCGACCCCGCGCCGGTCTCGATCTTCGCTTCCCGGACCAGCCCTTCCTCGTCGATGAGGAGTGCCACTGCCGCCTCACTTCGAACGCCCCTGAAGCCGGCGGGATTCGGAGGAAGCACCAACTCTGCGGGCCCAGGTTTCGTATCACACAAACCGGGCACAAAAGATATGGACAGGCTGACCCACACCGGAACCGCTTTCCCCCTGTTTCGGGCCGGCTCGAATCGGTGGACCCGTGCGACGCGCAATGCCGCCAGGTCCACGGTTTCGTTTTCCGAACTGACGCCGACCCTCACTTGCTCCACCATTCCGAGCGTGTCGACCAGCATCTGCACGACCGTCGTGTCCGCGACGCCCCGTTCCATCATCCCCGTGGCGCGGTACTCGTGTCTCCGGGCCTGGAGGATCTCCTGGGAGTTGGCGATGACCGGTGTGTTCGAGCCGCTGGTCGCCGCGGTGACCCGGTGACCCGAGGCGCACCCGGCCGCCAGGACGCAGCCGACATTCACCAGCGCTGAAAGTCCCAAGCTGCTGGAGACACGACGATGTATACTCACGGTTCCGGGCAGCTTTCTTCCAGGGGGCATCGTCCTTTGGGGACCAAGCCAATATTGCGATTCCGCGGAGACCTTGTCACTCTCTGCTCCCTGCCACTTTCTGCTTCCTCCCCCCATGAATCTCCCACAGGACGACACTTGAGATGAACCTGGCGACATTCCTGCCGCGTGTTCTCCGGCCCGCGATGGGCTCCCACATCATTATCCTGGCCCTCGCCGCCGGCTCCATGGCGGGCCACTACCCGCCCCCCCTCTCCGCCCAACCCGTCGACACCCTCGCCTTCAAGGACCTCAGCTACCGCATGGTTGGGCCCTACCGCGGCGGCCGCTCCACCGCCGTGGCCGGCTTCCTGAACCACCCCGACCGCTGGCTGATGGGCACCACCGGCGGCGGCGTCTGGGAGACCACCGACAACGGAGTCACCTGGGAGAACATCTCCGACGGCTACTTCGGCGGGTCGATCGGCGCGGTCAGGGTGGCCGCCTCGGACCAGAACGTGATCTACGTCGGGGAGGGCTCGGCCTGCATCCGGGGCAACACCTCCACCGGGCGGGGCGCGTGGAAGTCGATGGATGACGGACGGACCTGGTCCTTCATCGGGTTGCCCGAGACGGGGCAGATTCCTCGCATCGAGGTGCACCCGCACGATCACGACCTGGTCTACGTGGCGGCCCTGGGCCACCCCTTCGGCAAGAACCCCGAGCGGGGGATCTTCCGCTCGCGCGACGGGGGCGAGACCTGGGAGCACGTGCTGGCGCTCAACGACTCGACCGGCGCGTCCGATCTGGCCATGGACATGACCAACCCGCGCATTCTGTACGCGGGGATGTGGCGGGGGGAGCGGAAGCCGTGGGCGCTGATTTCGGGCGCGGAGGAGGGCGGTATCTACAAGACGACCGACGGGGGCGACACGTGGACCAAGCTGGGAGGCGGACTCCCCGAGGGAGTTGTGGGGAAGGTGGGCGTGACCGTTTCGCCCGCGGATCCGGACCGGGTGTGGGCGATCATCGAGGCCGAGCCCGACGGGGGCGTCTACCGCTCCGACGACGGGGGCGAGACCTGGACCCGCACCAACTCGAACAACAACCTGCGGCAGCGCGCCTGGTACTACACGCACATCCACGCCGACCCCGTCGATCCGAACACGGTCTACGCGCTCAACACCCGCCTGTACCGTTCGGTGGACGGCGGCACGACCTTCGAGATGATCCCCGTTCCCCACGGCGACGTGCACGACCTGTGGATCCACCCCTCCAACCCCAGCCGCATGGTGGTCGCCAACGACGGGGGCGCACAGGTCACGGTGAACAACGGCGAGACCTGGTCGACCTACTACAACCAGCCCACCGCCGAGTTCTACGACGTGATCGTCGACAACGGCTTCCCCTACCGGCTCTACGGGGCGCAGCAGGACAATACGACCATTTCGGTGCCCGCCTGGTCGGATGTGAACACCCTCTACCCCAAGCAGCACTGGCGGAACGTGGGCGGCTGCGAGACGGGACCGATCGCGCTTCACCCGGACCACCCGCACATCGTCTACGCCGGGTGCTACGGCGGGGTGATGGACCGCTACGACCTCGAGTCGGGACAACGCCGCAACATCATGCTCTACCCGCAACTCCAGCTGGGGATGGCGGCGAAGGATCTGTGGCACCGCTTCCAGTGGGTGTCGCCGATGGTGGTCAGCCGGCACGACCCGAACGTGATCTACCACGGGTCGCAGTTCGTGAATCGGTCGCGCGACGAGGGCGCGACGTGGGAGACGATCAGCCCGGACCTCACGACGGACAATCCGGCACACCAGGAACAGGCGGGCGGGCCGATCAATGCCGACGTGACCGGGGTGGAGATCTACAACGTCGTCTTCTCGATCGCGGAATCGCCCTTCGACGCGAACGAGATCTGGGCGGGGAGCGACGACGGGCGGGTGCATGTGACCCGCGACGGGGGCACCAACTGGACCGACATCACGCCGGACGGAATGCCCGAGCTGGGGACGGTGGACGAAATCGAACTGTCGGTGCACCGCGCGGGCCGCGCGTATGTCGCCGTGCAGCGGTACCGGATGGACGACTTCGATCCCTACATCTTCCGCACCGACGACTTCGGCGCGTCGTGGACCCAGGTCACCGGCGGCATCCCCGATGGTCACCCGGTGCGCACCGTCCGGGAGGATCCGGGCCGCGACGGCCTCCTCTTCGCGGGCACCGAGTTCGGCGTCTTCGTCTCCTTCGACGCGGGCGATTCGTGGCAGAGCTTCCAGCGCAACCTGCCCATCACCCCGGTCACTGGTATGCGCGTCGCCCACGACGACCTGATCCTCTCCACGCAGGGACGCTCGTTCTGGATCATGGACGACATCTCGCCGTTACGTGAGATCGAGGTGGCGGTGGGGGCCGGGGTTCACCTGTTCCAGCCGCGCGATGTGCGCCGCCTGACCAATCTGGGCACCCCTGGGTTGGCGGAACTGAATCCGGAGCCGCCGGCCCCGGGCGCGCAGATCCACTACTACCTGGGGGAAAGGCCCGACGACGAGGTCCGGATTGAAGTGATGGATCCGCGTGGGGAGGTGGTCCGGACCTTCTCCTCCGACTCCGCAGCGGCCGAGGAGGCGGACGGCGAGCGGATCACCGCGGACGCCGGGCTCAACCGCATCGCCTGGGCGCTGCACTACGCGGGACCGGAGCTGCCCGAAGGGGCCGTCGTCTGGGGTTACACGGGTGGCGTCAAGGCACCCCCCGGCACCTACACGGTTCGGCTGACCGCGGGCGAGACCATGGCGGAACGGGACTTCGAGCTGCTCCCCGACCCGCGCATCCCCGAAGTCACCGCGGCCAGCTACCAGGAGCAGTTCCGCGTGGCCATCCTCGCCCGCGACTCCATCAACTCCATCTCACGGGCCATCGACGACCTCGCCGCCATCCGCGAGCAGGTAGAGGAGGTCATGGAACGGGCCCGCGCGGCGGACCAGGAGAACGCGCTCCAGCCCCTGGCCGACACACTGACCGAGAAGTCGACCGGGGTCACCGAAGACCTCATGCAGACGAGGAACCGGTCCAACCAGGATCCGATCCGCTTCCCGCCCCGGCTGGACAACCAGTGGCTCGAACTGTACGGCCGCGTGACCGGGTCGGACGGCTACATTTCCGGCGGTCCCGAGGGCGCGCCGCACGCGGGAACAATGCAGCGGCTCGAGGACTTGCTGGAGGAGTGGGACGCCGTGCGCGTGCGTTACCTCGACCTCCTCGAGAACGAGCTGCGCCGCTTCAACGAGGCGGTGGAGCGGCTGGGGCTGCCGACGGTCGTGTTGCCGCGGAGGGGGAGGATTGTGAGCTGATCAAAGTGGCGCGGCCCCCCATCCCGCTTGGAACGCCAACGACCCCTGCCACGTAGATTAAGACAACGCTGCACGCACCCCCCCGCGTCAGAGGAGTAACCCGAACAGGAATCGGCCCCATGGGACTCAAGGACGAATTCAAGCGATACCTCCCCGAGCGGCGGAAGCGTTGCGCGGCCATCATCCACTCCGCCTCCGCGGTCGCGGCCGGAGCGGCCGGCGTCACCATGGTTCCCGGTTCGGACTCGGTTGCCATCGCGCCGGTGCAGGTGGCGATGATCACCGCGCTAGCCGACGAGTTCGACATCCCCTGGACGGACGGGGCCGTCCGCTCGACGCTCTACGCCACCCTCGGCACGATGGTCGGCAAGGGAGGGGCGAACCTGGTGCTTCGTTGGGTGCCCGTGTACGGGAACCTGGTGAGGGCGGCCGTGGCGGTGAGCGTTACCCAGGCGCTCGGATGGGCGGTGGTGAAGAAGCTGGAGACGGACGGGAAGCTCGTCTGACGAGGCGATAGTAGCTTCAGCCGGCGGGGTGGCCGTTCGGGGCCATGAGGGATTCAGCCAACGATGCATCCGGGGCTGGACCGCTTCACTCATCCGCCTGCGATGTAAAGACAACGGAGGATTATGTACTTAGGTTGACACGAGCCGGATCGTCGGCCACCTTTTTCGGCGTG
>JAPPGM010000011.1 GCA_028874995.1 Gemmatimonadota bacterium
TGTCCTTGCTCGACCGCGACGGTGCCTACTACGGCCGTCTGGCAGAGGAGGGCATCTTCCAGCGGTTCAACCCTGAAATGCACGCCGAGTACGAGCTGGAGACGCGCGCGAGCCTCTTCCATCCCGGCGAAGACGCACGCTGGTCCGAGCTGCCCAACGGCCTTCGGATTGCCGGGGCTTCGATCAGCCATCCGCACATCCTCAACGTCGTGGACTGGCGCCAGGAGGTCCACGTCTCCGGCCCCGTGCACCTGATGGCACGCTACCGCCGAGAGCGATCGCTCACGGCACGGCGCGACTACCCGTCGGTCGGCATGCGCTGGCGCGACGTGCTCGGGACGCCGTGGACCGTGCAGGTGGGGATCGGCGTCCACTACTTCAAGCCGTCCGCGGACGTGGAGGTCGCGCTGGCACGCTCCTGGAGAGACAGAGAAGACCGGAGCTGGGGGCTGGAGGTGCGCCTCGCAGCGCTCGACGCCTTCAACGAAGCGATCTTCCAGGGCCTGGGAGTGAGGGCGGACGAGGTGGACGCCCACTACGACTACGCCGGGGTCCCCCTCGCCGCTCGCACGACCCTGAGGGCCGCGGCGTCACGCTGGCGAGCGGAGCTGCACGCGGGATCGAGCCGAAGAAGCGAGGTGCAGGTGACCTTTCCGGCAACCGGTCGGGCTCCGTTCACCCAGCTCGAACAGGTCGCGTTCCTGGGAACACTCCTCCAGGTCACACCGCTCGAGCGCGTGACGCTGGCGCTGCACGGCACCTGGGCGAGGGCGGACACCGAGCGGCGGGCGCCAGCGAGCGGGGTCGGCTTCACTCTGCGCGAGCAGACGGTGACCCTGGGCGCCCGCGCGCGGACCCGCCTGAACCCGGCGTGGGCGGTCGAGACTGAGCTGGTGCGGGTGCGGCGACCCGAATGGCGCACGCCGGGAGGCGGCGCTCGCCGCGAGCACCGTGATCGTGAGGTCTTCGCCCGGGCGGCCCTCGTCAGGTACCCGGAGGCGGGATTGACGGCCCGCCTGGCCTACACCCTTCTGGACCGCGATGCGGGCTTCATGGCGCCTTGGCTCACCCGGCAGAGTCATCGACTGATCACGGAAGCGGGCCACCGGTTCCGGTCGGGCTTCGAGGTGACGGCCGGGGCAGGCTGGGACCTGGACCAATTCGGGCGGGCGCCGTTCGACGGCGGCCTTCTGCGGCTGTCGGCGGGCTGGTGATCGCCCGGAGCGCTGCCCACACCTCCCGGTGCCGCAGCGCGCGATAGTGCTCCGGACCCCGCGCCGGGGTGGCCCGTTGAGCCGGAGTTACCGGATCAACCGGTATAGCCGGACGCTCTCGCGAAGGAGCTCATCCTTATGGAGGCCGAGGACATGGTCTTCACCCACCTCGAGGAGGAAGAAGCCCGGGGGCGTTCGCACTTCGGCGATGAACAGTCCACTGCGATCCACCACTCTCCACCGGGCCTCCCAGCCCAGGCGGCGGAAGACTATCGGATTAGTCAACTCCTGCGGAAACGCCGGCTCCTTCAGCGGTGGAAAGGCCATCACCCAGACCCGATCCTCGGGAGCTGCCACAAGTCTGGCGTAGCGAGGATAGTGATCCGGATAGATGTACGTCCAGCGCTCCGTCCAGGTCCGGCCTCCGCCGGTCAATTCCGCGTCGTCGGAACGGTTCCCCGTCGCATCGGGTGGCACGGGAGCCGGTTCAAAGGGAACGGGAAGTACTCCGATGGTGTCGCACTGGAAGCTCAAATCACCATCCACCACGGAGCGGCCAGCACACCGGGAGTGATCCACTCCAGCGAATCCCCCCCGTGCAGCAGCAGTCCCGAGCGAGCTGCCCGACCGTACTCCTTGCGAAACGTGCGAAGGTGGGCCGCGTCGCGCAGTCTCGGCCGCCGGGTGGCCTTCACTTCGACCGGCACCAAGACTCCGTCCGCTTCGATCACGAAGTCCACCTCGTCATTCGTGGTCGTTCGCCAGTGCAGGATCTCGGCCCGGGCAGACCGCGAGTCGCGCCACACCAGCAGGTCCTGGAGGACCAGGTTCTCCAGGTGAGCGCCGCGCGGCTCCTGCTCCTGCGAAAGGTGCATGGCCAGCCCGGTGTCGGTCCAATACAGCTTGGGTGACTTGAGGAGCCGCTTGGTGCGATTCACCGAGTAGGCGGGAACACGAACGAGCACGTAGGAGGTCTCGAGCAGGTTGAGATAGCGGTGTACCGTCGGTTGCGGCAGTCCGATGTCCCGGCCCAGGTCACTCTGGTTGACCAATGATCCAAGGCGCAGGCAGGCGGCCTGCATGAGTCGGCGAAAGTCGGGCAGGGCGGCAATCGAGGAAAGCACCTGGAGGTCGCGCTCGAGATACGTTTGGACATAGCCTGCGAACCAGATCGCCCTTTCCCCCGGTGTGGGGAGGTGGACGGCGGGGACCGGAAATCCGCCGCGACGCGCCCATGTCCTCCAGTCCTCCGGCTCGCCGGCGTGGGCCGCGACGACATCCAGCCAATCCCGGTCCGGCGACTCGAAGAGCTTCTCCCAGATCCCGCATTGTCCGAGGCCCAGTTGCTCGCGCCGCGTCATCGGCCAGAGGGTCAGATAGGTCGCACGGCCCGCCAGCGACTCCGCGACCCTTCGCATCAGGAGCAGATTGGCGGAACCGGTCAGGAGAAAGCGTCCCGGCACACGCTTGCGGTCGATCTCGCGCTTGACGGCGCCCAGGAGTTCCGGTTCGCGCTGAACTTCGTCCAGGGTGACCGGACGGGTGCCGCGGACGAGAGCGTCGGGGTCGCGGCGGGCGATGCCGAGTATGTCCACATCGTCGAGTGAGGCGAATTGGCGGCCGACGGTGGCCGGGGGAGACGTGTGGCCATCGTCTGCTTCCCCCGATCCGAAGGCACGGGCGAGCGTGGTCTTGCCGGTCTGCCGCGCTCCGCAGACGACAACGGCGGGCATGACGCGCATCATGGCGTCGAGGCGGGGGGAGACGGCGCGCGAAAGGTTCAGATCATTCATGTTGTGAATGATAATCATTCATAACGTGAATGAAAAGACATCATCCCCTCCGTCTTCCGGAGGGCGAAACCCGTGATGCTCACCGGATCAGCCGATGGACCTGCACGCTCTCCCGCTCGAGTTCGTCCTTGTGCAGTCCCAGGACGTGGTCGTCACCCACCTCCAGGAGGAAGAAGCCCGGAGGCGTTCGCACCTCCGCAATCGCGCGTCCGTCGCTGTTGACCACCCTCCACAACGCCCCTTCATCCAGGCGGAGGGAATACTGCGGATTCACCAGGACCCAGCGCATCACCGGATCCGTCAGCGACGGATAGGCCATCACCCAAACCCGTTCCCCGGGTGCCGCCACCAGTCGCGCGTAGCGAGGATAGTTGTCCGGATAGATGAAGGTGGTCCGTTCCGTGATGGTCTGCCCTCCCCCGGTCCACTCCCGGTCCTCGAACGCCTTCTCCCTGGCGTCGGCGGGAACCATAGCCGCTTCGAAGGGAACGGGAAGAATCGCGAGGGTGTCGCCGCCGAGGCCCATCGCGAGGATGGTGTCCGACCCGGTGTCGCCGAGGTAGACGCGGTCGCGCCCGATCCCGTGGACCAGGTTCTTCGCGTATGCATACTGGCTCTCGATTCCATAGACCTTCTCGGCATCCGGCAACACGGCGATCGTGTCGAGAAGCCCGGTTGCCGGGTCGAATCGCGCGATCGTCGCCGGAGGCCGCGGCTCGCTGGGTGCTGGGCATTCCTCGTGGTCTGCGCTGAGGCCGACAAAGACCGAGATGACCAGCAGGATCGAACCATCGGGAAGCAGACGGTGGCCACCCTCGATACTCGTGCAGCGTCCGCGCGGTGGCAGTTCGTACTCACTTGTGCTCACCTGCCGGCCATCGGGGCCGAATCGCGTGAGCTTCGACCAGGACTCCACCAGGACCGAGTCCCCCGGAAGGCGGGTGAAGCCCCCGAACGACCGGAACTCGCCCGGTCCCTCGCCTTGGCCGCCGGAGTTGAAGAGGTGCCTCCCCCCGGGATCGTAGTACTTCAGCTCGAGGCTGCTTCCGTTCGCAACGACGATCCGGCCGTCGCCGAGGCGCGTCGCTCCGAAGATCCGGTGGAGGAGATACCCCTCGCGTTCGTCGGTCCCTCCGATGACGACGGTGGGCTCTTCGGACAGGCTCCAGCTTTCGATCGTGTCCGGTGAAGCGGAACCCGCGTCGTCGCGACATGCCGAGGCGCCGAGCAGGACCGCGAGGAGGGCGGGCGTGATGAGCGCGAGGCGGTCGGTGGACAGGTCTCGGGTGACATTGCGCCGCATGTTCATTCTTTCCTCCTTACCCGTCCTCACCGGGAATAGGGGCGGTGTCCCGCCGACAGCGGGGTGAAGCTACGCGCCGCGCGAGGAACAGGACAAGGAACCGGAAAACGTGTGATTCGCGGTTATACGGTGGGCGCGAGGGTCGGCGACAAATCGCGCGGTTTCCTACCGGATCAGCCGATACAGCTGGACGCTCTCCCGGTGGAACTCATCCTTGTGTACTCCAAGGACATGGTCATCACCCACCTCGAGGAGAAAGAAACCTTCGGGTGTTCGCACCTCGGCGATGGGCAGTCCATCGCGGTCCACCACCCTCCACTTCGCCCCTCCGTCTTCCAGGCGGCGAAAGGTCGTCGGGCTCATCAACTCCGAGTACCGAATCGGCTCCTTCAACGTTGGATAGGCCATCACCCAGACCCGTTCCCTGGGAGCTGCCGCCAATCGCGCATAGCGGGGATAGTGATCCGGGTAGGTCCAGTTCAAGCGCGTGGACCCGGATACCTTGGCGTCCGCGGGCACGGGAACCGGTTCGAAGGGAGCGAGGAGGGTGGCGACGGTGTCACCCGTGACGCTCATCGCAAGGATGGTGTCCGACCCGGTTTGGCCGAGATAGATCCGGTCGTCCCCGACCGCGAAGACCACCGTCTTCGGATAGGCGTACGCGTCGTCCCGGTACGATTCCTCCGTCCCCGGCAACTCGGCGATCGTGTCGAAAACCCCGGTGGTGGGAATGAATCGCCCGATCACCGCCGGAGGTTGCGACTCGCTGGGTATGGGACATCTCCGGCCGCCAAAGATGCCGGCATAGACCAGCGCAACCGCCACGATCGAACCATCGGCGAGTGGGTGTTGGCCACCTTCGACACTCCACCTGCACTCTCCGTAGTATGGCGGCAGGTCGTAAGGAATCGAACTCGCGTACCGGCCATCGGGTCCGAATCGCGTGAGTCCAAGCCAGGAATCCACCAGGACGGAGTCTCCGGGAAGGCGGACGATGCCGCTAAGCGATTCAAACTCGCCCGGCCCCTCGCCCTGGCCCCCGGCGTCGTAGAGGTGCTCCCCCTCCGGGTCATAGTACCTCAGTTGCAGGGTGCCCTCGTTCGCGACGACGACGCGGCCATCTGCAAGGCGTGTGGCTCCGACGACCTGGTGGAGGAGGTAGTCCTCGCGCTCGTCGGCGCCTCCGATGACGATGGTGGGCACTTCGGACAACGCCCAGCGTTCGAGGGTGTCCGTCGAACCGGGGTCAGTGCCGTCGTCGCATGATGCGGTGGTGAGCAGGGTCACGAGGAGGACGGGCGGCATGACCCTACGCCGTAGTGGTGACGGGATTCGGGCAGTGCTCATCGGTGCGTTCATGATCATCTCCCGCGCGGTGTCGGGCGAAACGGGATCGGGGCAACCGGGATGACGTTAACGGGACACGACCAGGCCACCACAAAGTTGCACTACGCGCGTGCATCACGCGCGTAGTGCCACAGTTGGGTCGCGAGATCCAACTATGTCAACTACACGTTACAAAATGTAATCCACAGTTGACCATTCGCCCGCCACCTACACTGCCACCGTCAGTTTCGCCGTGAACCCCGACGCTACGTCGCCGCTCATCAAGGCCATCTGTCGTGCCACCCCGTCCCTGAAGACGCTGTCCCTGGTGAGCGAGACCCGACGCTTGGCTCGGGCGCTCTCCTCGTATCCTTCCGCCGCGTAGACCTCGTCGCAGGCGGCTTCCGGAAAGGCGAGCTGCGATGTCGCGATCCTCTTCCGCTCGTCCGCCGCGGCGTCGAGGCTGGGGAAGACCTCGAAGTGGATGTGAGGCCACCGGCCCCGGTAGCAGCCCGGGAAGATCGTCGTGAACGACAGCTCTCCGTTCGAGTCGCTCTCCTGGACGCCGCGCAGGTAGTTCTGGTCGGTGGCGCCGCGGTTGTAGAGCGAATAGCGGCCGGCGCGGTCGCAGTGCCAAACGTAAACGGCGAGGCCGGGCGCGGGCTTGCATCCGTTCTGGAGGTTGACGAGTTGCAGGGTCACCGTCAGGGGAACGCCGCCGGCCACCCCGGAGAGGCCCGCGAAGCTCGGCCGGATGTCGGTACGGACCACGCCCGCCTTGTCGAGGACGTTGGGCCCGTTGGAACCGTCGCCGGGGAAGGGGCCCGCGGTCTCCTCGGGGATCCTGTCGCAGGTTTGGCGGACGCCGTCGTGGCCCTGGAGATCGTCCGCGCGCCCGAAGAGGTACAGGGCGCCCATCCCCACCCCACCCGTGGCAAGCTTGAGCATGTCGCGGCGCTTCATCGCTGCGCCGGTGAGTTTCAGGTCCTCGTGCAGTCCGCCGTAGTCGTTGTGGTCCATTGGGTTCGCCCTTGTTCGCGTGGTGGGATCCCGTTCCGTGGTCGATGACCGGCCGTCACCTGTGGTTTTGACACGCCAACCTTGCGGTCCGTTAGCGGAGAGGCAGCGATCGCGGTCAGCGATTCAGCAGTAGGGCCGAACACCACCTCGCCACATGGGTGTGTGACTCAACGGTCGCCCCCTCAAAGGGCTTCCGGCCTGCGCATGCAGCGCCCCGGGCCGGGCCACCAACATCACGGTTGTCGGCAGCGCGAACAGAATCGGAATAGCCGACGGGGGTCCCGACTGCATACCTACCTCCCCCCCTCCAGCAACTCGAAGATCCGCTGGACCGCCACCGCCGGTACCCCCGACCCTTCAACCACCGGATAGCGCTCGGCATGGCCCGTCATGTCGATCCGCGCGGCCGCCTCCTCATACGACAACCCCTCCGCGTGCAGGGCCACCGCCTGCGCATGCAAGTCTCGCAAGTAGTCCTGCAGGTAGGTGATGCGCTCCTTGCCCTGGAACGGATCGCCATGCCCCGGCAGCACCCAGTCAAACTCCAGCCCCTTCAGGTGCTCCAGGGTCTGGACCCACTCTACGAGGTAGCCGTCCCCCATGTACGGCAGACTCGGTACGAGCAGATCGCCCGTGATGATCACCCGCTCGGCCGGGAGGTGGACCACCACATCGCCACCCGTATGTCCGCGCCCGAAGAAGAGCAGCCGAATCTCGCGGTCGCCGCGAAAGAGCGTCATGCGCTCCGACAGCGTCGTATTGGGCCCGGCCGGCACGGTCGCGTCCAGCCCGGCCTGGAAGTTCTTCATGTACGCCAACCTGTCCTCGGCCTCGGTGCGCTCCTCCTCGTCCTCGATCCCCTCGATGCGGTCCTCAAGGGCGGCGATCTGAGCGGGCAGGCTCCCGAGGTAGGCCTGGTACGAACGGCCCATCGAACCGCCGTTGATGAGCATCTCGCGCGTCACCTCGTGGCCGATCACCTGCACGTCGGGCGGGTAGATCTGGTTGCCGTGCGCGTGGTCGAAGTGGTAGTGGGTGTTGACGACGTACCGGACCGGCTTGTCGGTGAGGGCCTCGATTTCGTCCACGACGGCGTATGCGGCAGCGGGCGAGATGTGCGACTCGACCAGGAGGACGTCCTCGTCGTTGACGATCACCGCACCGTGCGAGCCGACTGCGAGGCTGCCGGTTCCGCGCGCGTGATAGATGCCCGGTACGACCTCCTCGAACTCGAACGCGAGACCCTCGTAGTTGGAGCCGGGGGGTGGGGGACTGTCGGTGTCGGGCGCGTCGGAGGCCTGGCAGGCGGCGAGGACGAAGAGACTGGCGAGCGTTGCGGGTCGTGCGATTCGCATGGGAAAACCTGTGTTCGAGGGTGACTCTGCCCGTCGCCCTACACTTGCGGTCCCATCCCGGAACGGCAAGATGAAGTGGCCCCTCCAACGAGTCCCCAAGTCCGCCATCCGAATGACCGTCCCCTACGCCATGTCCTGGGAGGAACCCGCCTACGCACGGGCCGAAGGCTACCACCACGACCACGAGATCCTGGTCGCCCTTCCCCCGTCCTATCACGTGTCACCCGAGCGGAGCTACCCGGTGCTCTGGTCGATGGACGGAGCGATGGCCTTCGCTGTGACGTCCGGCATCGTCAACCTCTACACGGTCGGCATGCGCATTCCGGAGATCATCGTGGTCGGGGTCGGGCACCGAAGCGAGACGGGCATGCTGGGGTTCGCCAACCGCACCTTCGATCTGTTTCCGCCGGGCAGCGTCTGGTCGGATCCGGGGTTGGCGCGCGACCACATGAAGGGGATGGGCTTCGACTTCGACATGGCCTTGCCGTTTATGAAGGGCGACCTGTTTCTCGACTTCCTGGTGGACCAGTTGCGACCCTCGCTGGGCGAGAAGTACCGCATGGCCGACGATCACACGCTCTGGGGTCATTCGGCGGGCGGCGGGTTCGCGAGCTATGCGCTCCTGGCCCGCCCGGGCGCGTTCGGCCGGTTCATCATCGGCAGCGGGACCAACGGCCTGACGATCGATCTCGAGGCCGAGTACGCGAAGGACCACGACGACCTGGAGGCCAGGGTCTTCATCGGCATGGCGGACGGCGAACTCAACCACGCCGCGCTGTCCGCGCAACGACTGGTGAGCCGCACCACGCTGCTGGCCGAGAACCTGCGGCTGCGCGGCTACCCCGGTCTGGACCTGCACACCCGCCTCTATACCGACCGCGACCACTTCACCGTGATGCCGCTGGTCATCGGGGACGGGTTGCAGCATGTGTACGCCGACCTGATCGAGGGGCTGGAGAAGCCGAACTGGTAGGGGGGATTGGTCACGGCCCCGGCCGCACCTTATCCTTGACCGCGTTCCAGCAAGTCACCCTCGACCCGGAGGATCCGCCATGGTTTCCGCCCTCAGCCTGTGGGCACCCATCCTGCTGTCGGCCCTGCTCGTCTTCGTC
>JAPPGM010000091.1:0-39955 GCA_028874995.1 Gemmatimonadota bacterium
CCACCAACTCGGTTCTGAATCCACGCTTGCCCAACCGGGGGCGTCCACATACAGGACACGCCACGTTGAACGTGGCGGCTGGCGAGGGGTGGCTGCGCCCCCCCTTCAGATCCCCCCTGCTGGCGGAGCGGCGGGCGACCGGCTTGGCCATCCCCGAAGCCCGCGGCGCGTGTGCTCACGGCGCCACCCGCCCCGCATATATTCGGTGCTACATCGCCGGTCGGGAATACCACTTTGGGCCAAGGCCACCTGTGTCACAGTTCTTTCCGGCGTCATTCCTCCCACACATCGCCATCCGGTCCCGGCCAGATGCTTGCAACCACGCCCGCCAGCCATTCTCCGCGCGCGCGGATCGCATCCTCGTTCCACACAGTTTCCTCACGCAGCCGGGCGTTCAGACGCAAATGTGAGTGTTTCTTCAGCGCCGTTTTCTTCTCCTTCCAAGGAGCGTTGCCCATCGCCGGGTTCAGGCGTTCGCTGACCAGTGTGAGGTTCCCGATGCGATGAACGTGGCCCGCCCTTTCCTGCTCAAGAACGATCTTCTCACCCGGATCCGTGGCCTCGATTTCCCAATGCTGCTGCCACTTTATCGGAAGTACATGCTCGACCTGTAGCGCGTCGTACTTGATTGGCTTGACCGGTTCTCCCTTGTGGTAGTCGTCACTCTGGAGCCGCGTATCGACCGCACCCAGCAGGAGTCGAAGCCGATACTGCGCGATTCCGCCGTATCCGTAGTACGTCGAGCTTCGGAACTGTCCGACCAACTCTTCGTCCGTCGGCCATGGATATCCGTGCGGTCCCCGCCGAAGGGCTTCCACGATAGCTCGTCCTGGATGCGCGTCCGCCTCCTGAGCTGCCCGAAGGACTTCGGCGAACGCTTGGCCGTAAGCACGAGTCTGGGCCTTGATCGCCATGCGCCGAATAACGAACGATTCGATGGCCCGAAAGGCCATCTCTCTCTCATCGGGCGGTAGCTTGCCAGCGGGTAGTGTCAGAAGCCACAGGAGCACGGGCGTCGCAACCGTAACGTTGAGTCGATTGATCCGTTGGAACGAGAGGCGCTCCCCGTCTGTCGCACCCTCCATACGGCCGTGGAGCCTCTCATAGGCATCCGCGTAGCGGTCGAGTCCATGAAGCGCGCTGAAGGCGGTGGTGCCGCTGGAGTGCAGCCAACTTCGGAACTCTCCGTACAGGCGACCGACGTTAATGACCCGACCGCGCTGCGCAATCAGCCAGTCTCCCATCAGCCAATCCTGTCTGGCCCTTCGGGCGTGTCCGGCACCGATCGACTCCCGCCACCAATCGTCGGCTTTGTCGAATCGAGCCCAGACCTCGTCGTAGAGCTGCTGCGGATCGTGACCCCTCGTCTGGGCGCGCATGAAGAGCAGATTCTTCACCAAGTCCGTCGCCGAGAGCGGAGTGTTGCGAGCGTTAAGCGCCTCGAAGATGACCTGCGCGTCGTCGACATTCTCTAGATCGATCACTACGAGCTTAACGAGAGCCAACAGCGTGGACACGAGAAGCGATGCCCTGCGTTGGACCGAATCCCCCTCGCCATACGGATCCTCGGGCAGACTCTCGTCCTCCAGAAAGCCGATCGCTTGACTGAAGAAGAAGTCCCGCGCGGCCGCGAACACCGAGTCGTCCGCCAGCCCGGGTTCCTCGCCAACCGCCCTGCGGTAACGTTCGGACTCCATTTGGCGCGGCCAGACTTTGTACAGATCGTCGCCCGCCCAGATCTCTTCGTCGTTCCGGGTCAGCTTCCGCAGTTGAGCCAGTTGGAGCCTTGACGCGCCCGCGCTTCGCAGAGCATCGAGCGTCCCCATCAACAGAAGTTGCAGCGTGATAAGACGTTGCTGACCGTCCACTACAAGCCGAGTCGTGATGTCGAGGGGACCCGTGGGGTACGGTTCCACGACGATAGCTCCCAGAAAATGGGGAGCTGCCTCGTCGTCGGACGTGGATGCTGGCTTGTCGGCGTGGTACGACGCCTGTCGCGTCTCTACCAAGCGCACAGCGGTCGCCTCAACATCGGTCCAGAGAGGCTCCCACTGCCTCTCGCGGCTCCAGACGTACGGGCGCTGGTACACCGGAACGACGAAACGGCGGTCGCCGTGAAGCACATCTTTCAGCGTGTGGGTATCAGCGTTCATGGAGCGCCTTGGTCGTTTCGCACTGTCCACCTCTGCTTTGAGTTGGATCCGAGGATTGCCGGCCACCGAGCTTCCGACCGGCAGACCGGAGTGATCAAGCGGGGTCGGGTCGCGGGGGATACGGCTAGGCGGTATGGGGCCGAGTCAGGGTTATCGGGAGCGAGTCAGGGTTATCGGGAGGAACCTATGGAATGATGTGGGCGGGTGTGACTGAGCCGCAAGGCGAATAGCTGTTGGGCCGGTCGGAAGGGAGGGCAGGCCGCTACTCTCGAAAACCTCCGAGAACGCGAGCCTGTGGGGGTCGAGGGGGCGAAGCCCCTCGCCAGCCCGGTGTCCTACACCGGGTACTCTGGCTTGACCACCGACGCGTGGCTCAAGCCAGCCCTGCGCCTGCCCGCGAACCCCGCCCCGTGCGCCGCCAGAGACGGCGGTGGACGGGCCCGTTGCGAGCGAGCTTGCGGTCGCGGCCCGGTCGTCGGTGGATCGTCCGACCGCGACGGCCAACGCATCGGAGACAAGGTGGAGGGGCGGGTTCACCCCCCAACCTCTGGGAACCGTTCCGACTGCTCGCCCGCCGGAATCTGGCGGAGCTTCCGCACGGCGCGCGACACGTCGCGGGCATCGGAGCGAATCAGGAGCCAGTCGTCACCGAACCGGGTCAGGCGGACCCAACACAACCCGTCCCCGGCTTCGTCGATGGCGACCACTTCGCGGGCGTGGATCTTCCGTCCGTATGCTTCGCCGATGATGCCGCTGTCGCTCACGTTATTGCCTGCCCCATCCAATGCTGCACGGACGCGCTACTGCCGAGGGGCCTCGACAGTTTTCCAGAGTAAGTCTAGTACTCCGCCCTCCACCCCGGAACATTGACCGTCGATCCGAGCGTCGGATATCGTTAGGCATGAACCGTTTGGACCACATCACGCTGAAGCCAACTCCTCGTGACCGGCTTGGGCCGAAGCGTAACTGGCGAGCGATGATCGTCTTGGCGTCTGCCGGTCTCGGAGGCGGCGCGGACCAGGAGTGCGCCCAACTGGTCGAGCAAGGCCGCATCGGTTCACTCGACGGCGCGCCCGAATACTCGTTCACGGAGATCAACTCCATCGCCGTCACCGAGTCGGGAACGGTGTATGTGGCCGACGCGCACGAGTCGTCCATCCGGGAGTTCGGGGCGGACGGGAGGTTCGTGCGCTGGATCGGTCGAGAGGGCGAGGGACCGGGCGAATTCCGATCAATCGCCGGTGTGTCGGTCCTGCCGGACGGTCGTCTGGCCGCTTGGGACCGGGGCAACCGAAGGATCACCGTGTTCTCCACGGATGGCGTGTATGAGCAGGCAATCAGAACCGAAGGGGTGAATCCACCATATCCCTTCGTGGACCGAGCCTTCCTCACGGATTCCGCCGGTCGGTACTACCTGCGGATCTTTGCCAATCCGCCGTCCCTTGCCCCCGATCAGAGCGACATGGCCACGGTGCAGTACGGCTACCTGCGCCTGTCGCCGGATGGCACCGTCCTTGACACCATCACGGCTCCCAAGGCGATGCCGCGCGGGCTGGCCGAACCCATCGTGATCCATACTCGGGCGGGTCATCGCAGCCCCTTCCCGGAGGAGGTATTGGACGCGCTGAGCCCGTTCGGCCACCTCGTGGCGGGCCACAACGCGACCTACGCGTTCTCGATTCTGGATCCTGCCGGAAGGATCGAAGTGGAGCAGGAGGGATTCCAGCCCGTAGAGGTGAAGGCCGAAGAACGTGCGGAGTGGCGGGCGCGGGTCGCGTTCGCCGAGCGGAGGTCCCGTATTTCGTTCCGGGACGTTCCGACGCGCAAGCCCGCGTATCGGGACCTGTGGGTCGATCTGGACGGAAGGATCTGGGTCCACCGATACTCCGAGGCGGTCGATACCGGCGAGCCGATCCCGGAACTGTGGCTCGACTACCTCGAAGGCGACGAACCCCGGATCACATGGGCGGAGCCGTCGCTGTACGACGTGTACTCAGCGGATGGCCGCGTGCTCTACTGTGTCCAAGCTCCGGCCGATGCGGAAGTGGTGACGAGCCGCGGATCGCTTGTCTGGGCGATCCTGCGGGGTGCTTTCGACGAAGAGTACGTGGTTGGCTGGCGGATCGAATAGGCCAGCACTGGAAGTGCCCATCCCCCCGCCGATGAGCCCAGTGCCCCCACGATTTACACTCACGGGGGACGCTCGCCACGGCTTGGCAGAAGTCCAAGGACCTCCGATGGCGTCGATTGGATTCCAGTCTGAGAAGAGGGACAGAATGAGGTAATCGCTCGATAGCTAAATCTGTAAGTGTTTTTCTAACAGTGAGTTAGGTAGCAACATCACATCTTCACCGTCACCGTGCCACGCGCCAGGGCGCTCACCGTTACCAGGTCTCCGAAGACGTGCGCGACGGCGACGGTGGAATCCGAAGACTCCGCAGCGAAGCGGAGCGTGTCCCCATCCGGATCCGCGAAGTGCCCGGACAGGTTGGTGACCGACTTCTCGCCAGCCTGCATTTCGAACTCGGGGAGGGGGTGCGTCCCCAGTGGCGGGCGGTTCGGGACCGTTACCAGGAAGCTCTCCTCAACCGCCAGGCCTTCGGAGTCCGACGCGGTGACCGTGACCGTCGTCTTACCCTTGGCAACGGCCACAACCGTCACCCGACTGTCGGAGATGCCCGCGGCGGCCACGGCGGGGTCCGACGACTCCGCCGCGAAGAAGAGATCGTCGCCATCAGGCTCCGTGAAGTGTTCCGTCAGGTCCGCCCCCGCCACCTCATCCACCTCGACGGTCACGTCGGGCAGCACTCCGGTCACCAGCGGTGGGCGGTTCGGCACCCGCACCTCAAAGGCGAGCACCGCGGCAAGTCCCTCCGGATCCTCCGCCCTCACCGTGATCGTGGACATCCCCTTCGCGACGGCGCGCACCGTCACCCGGTCATCGGCAACGCCGACCGTAGCGACGGCTTCGTCGAACGACCCGGCCGCAAACGCGAGCGAGTCCCCATCCGGGTCCGCGAAGTACCGCGCCACCGTCGCCGACGCTTCATCGCCCACCTCCACCTCGATGTCCGGCAAGGTGTCCACCGCACGCGGCGCCCGGTTCGGGACCGTCACCGTGAAATCCTGCACGGCCGCCAACCCGCCCGGATCGGTCGCCGTCACCGTGATCGCCGCCATCCCCTTGGCAACGGCGCTCACCGTCACCTCGTCGCCGGAGACGGCCACCCCGGTCACCCCGCCATCCGACGATTCGGCCGCGTACGTGAGCGCTTCCGCATCCGGATCCGCGAAATGACCCGACATCCTCATGGTCGCCGCCTCCCCCACCTGCAGCTCGATGCCGGGGACCGGGTCCGTCGCCCGCGGTGCCCGGTTCGGAACCGTCAACTCGAAGTCCTGGGTCGTCGCCAGTCCTTCCGAGTCCGTCGCCACAACCGTGATCGTCGCCAATCCCGGCGAGTGCGCGGCCACCGTGACCTCGTCCGCGGCCAGCTCGACGGTCGCCACCCCGGCGTCGGACGTCTCCGCGGAGAAGGCGAGCGAATCCTGGTCCGGGTCGGCGAAGTATCCTGCCAGCGCGGTCGCCACCCGGTCACCCACGAACGCTTCCGCGTCGGGGAGCGCAATCGTCACGCGCGGCGCCCGGTTCGGGACCGTAGCCGGGAACCCGTGGGTTGCGGTCGCGCCGTCCGGGTCGGTCGCCGTGACCGTCACCGTCGCCGACCCCTTGACGATCGCAACGAGGGTGACGAGCGCGTCGGCCAGATTCGCGCGCACCGCAGCCGTGTTGGAGGAGGTGGCCGTGAAGGTGAGCGCATCCCCGTCGGGGTCGGCAAAGTGCGCCATCAGGTCCAGCACAACCGAGTCCTCGAAGACCTGGTGCGGGATCGGGCCGGTGAGCCGTGGCGACGAGTTCAGATCCGGCGGGATGTGATCGCCCTCGCAGGCAGCCACCGCGACGACCAGGAGGACCCGGAGTATCAGCCAGGTGGTACCGGTCTTGCTCGCCTCAATGGGAGGGCAATGCGTTCGGGAGCGACGCCGGCATGGGATCCGTCGCTGTCCAAAGGAGCGGTCCATCGTTCCTACTGGTTGTTACACAAAGGTTTACGGAAAAACGGAGGGTCAATCTAACGCGAAGAGTCGAGCCACGGCCAACGCCCGGGATCGCCGTCTGCTACCTCCGGGTCCCGGCCCGCGACAACGGCTTGCCCGGCTCGAACATCCTGACGGCGCCGGAAGGGGTGTCGAGTCCGATCCGAGACAGCCGCGCGATCGGGTCGGCGTTGGCGTGGAATCGGTCAATGGACGATCCCTCCACCGGGATTCCGTCCAGTTCGATCCAATCGACGACCGCGGCATGACCGGTTGCGCAGCACTTGGGCCAACTCGCCAGTACCAGGTAAACCAGCTCGTCGGACAAACCGTTACTCTCCAAATCCACCCGGACCAGCTCGGTCGACCCGGCATGCACCGTGAGATTCCCGCCCTGGACGGCAAGCGTCACCTCGGTGAGGTCGCCCACGCCCGCGATTCCCTCCGACTGCCCGTACCAGCCATCCGTGTTCGTCCAGGACCGCTGGTCGGCATCATAGACGAAAAACCGATAGTTCGTCTGTCCGAGACCGGTTCCCACGTCCGGTCCGATCTGGATGAGGTAGGCGGTGTACCGCGTGTGGTCGATTCCGGCAACAAGCGACACGGAAACACTATCCGTCGAATTCGCCACCGATGCAGTGGCTCTCCATGGCTTTGCCGCGACCCCGATCCTGGCCCAGCCCGGAAGCCCGGCCACAACGTTGAAGAGCCGGAGGCTGCCCTCGGTGACAATCGCATCGGAATTGCCGTTCAGCTCCCAGCTGGACAGACTCGCGGCCGCTTCGAAGTCGTCCCTGAACACGCTGACGGGCATCCTCACGGTCGCCGTGGACTCCCCCAAGGCCATCTCACCGAAGGGATCGGTCGCAGTCACAGTCACGATCGCTGACCCCTCGCCGACGGCATGGAGCACCAGCGCGTCACCGGAGAGCGAGGCCGATACCGACGCCGGATCCGACGAGGTGGCCGAGTAGCTCAGCTCCTGGTCTTCGGGGTCGGCGAAGTAGTGGGAGAGCGGCCGCACGGACATGCCCTCGGGGAACAGGTCCACGTCCGGAATCCGTCTTCGCCGCCACGGCGGCCGGTTGGGCACCACGACGGTGAACTCCTCCGAGGTCGTCAGCAGGTCGGGATCCGTGGCGGTCACCGTGATGGTGGCGCTCCCCACGGATATCGCCTCGATCCTCACGTGGAGCCCGACCATCGATGCCGTGACGATCGTGGTGTCCGAAGACTCCACGCTCAGCGTGACCCCACCCATCTCCGGATCTTCAAAACAGGGAGTGACGCGCCGGCTCTGACGCACAAACATGGTGTGGTCTTCCAGAGTGTCGCACGAGACCGGGGGTTTGAGCCCCTCGCAGGCGGAAAGCACAAACACGGCGGGGAGCGCCGGGATCGCAGGGAAGCAGGTGCGGCGACTCCTGGACGAGTATGGACCCGAAAACAACAGGTGTCTCATAGGGTCAGCGTGCCTCCTCCGTGCTCGCACGGGTTGGTCCGGGACCCGACTCATGTCGCAGGGCCCCGGTTCCACCCCTCAGCGCATAGGCCTCATACCCCACCGTCTGCAGAAGGTTCGCAAGTTGCGCAGACTGGGTACCGTTGTCGCAGAACAGGACGTAACGGTCGGTCTTGTGCAGCTTCTCCGCGAGATCGGGAAACTCGGAGGGGAGGATCCGGCGGGACCCGGGATAGCGCCAGCCGTCGTCCTGGTGCGCGGGCCGACAATCGATCACGCGCGAGTCGTGCTGAACCATGTCCGTCCAGACGTATTGGCGATTCAGGTCCACATCATCCACACTCCTCACGTCCAGCACCTTGCGCTCCGCGACCGCCCGGTCCACAAGCTTCAGATCCACCGGTGCCTCCTCCCGGTCCACCGCGCCCACCTTCGCCGCCGTGACCGGCTTGCCGGCCAGGATCGCGCAGTACTCGCGGACGCGTGCCGAAAGCGCCGCCGTGCCGATGTGCTTCGCGATGCGGATGATCTCCTCCTTGTCGAACCCGACCAGCGGGCGCAGCACCGGAAGCTCCGCCACAGCCTCGATGGCCCGCAGGTTGCGTAGCGTCTGGGACGACACCTGGCCGAGCGATTCGCCGGTCACCAGCGCATCCGCGCCGGTCTCACCGGCCACCCGACCGGCCGCCCGGTACATCAGCCGCTTGAGGACGACCTGCCAGTAGCGCGGCGTCACCCGGTCCTGCAGCGCACGCACCACGTCCCCGAAGTCCACCACATGCATGCGGGGGCGGTGCCCGTAGCTCCACCGGTCGGCGAGGACCCTGGTGACCTGGATCACCGACCGCTCGAAGGCGGGCCCGGCCAGGTTGCAGAAGACGTAGTCGAGGGCGACGCCACGCTTGAGGAGCAGCCACGCCGCCACCGCCGAATCGAAGCCGCCGGAGATGAGGCACACCGCCCGCCCCTGCACGCCGAGCGGCAACCCTCCCGGGCCCTCGACGCGGCCGGAGAAGAGGTATGCCCGATCGTCGCGCACCTCGACCGAAACGGTGACGTCCGGGGCGGTCAGGTCGACGGTGCCGTACGGGTTGAGCGCCGCGCCCAGCTCCACCCGGATGGCCTGAGACGAGAAGTTCTGGCGGCCGGTGCGGCGGGCGGCCACCGCGTACCGGCGGCCCGTGACCGCGTCGCGGTACGATTCGTGCCCGGCCCGCACGATGGTCTCCAGGTCGGCGGGCACCACGGCATCCACCTCGGAGAAGGAGCTGACTCCGAAGACGCGCCTGGCGGCCGACATGGCGCCCGCATCCGGAACCGTCACGAACAGTCGGCTCCAGCGGTCGCTCACGCTGCCTCCAGTGCTACTTGAACTCAATGCATCTTTCAGATTGTCCACCAACTGCTTGTGGAAGCGGCGGCGTGTACGATTCGACTTACTGGCGACCTCGGCCGCAAGGCGCACGATGAATCGGGCCTCGCCGCTGGCTGCGGGATCCGCCGGAGGGTTCCCGCCATCGGCCACCCGGCCGTCCGCTCCGGTGTCCGGCGTTTCGCTCATCCACTCAGGTCCCCGGCGGCTCCACCGATCGATTCAGTTCCAGGACAGTCCGCGCAACTGTTCCACATCCAGATTGCCCCCGCTCAGCACACACACCGTCTTCGTCCCCGGAGCCGAGTCCACCAACCCATCGAGCAGCGCCCCCACCGGCGACGCGGCAGCACCCTCCGTCACCAGCTTCGCCCTCGTCATCAGCCAGAGCACGGCGTCGAAGATCCGTTCGTCCGGCAGCGTCACGATCTCGTCCACGAATCGGGAGACGACCGAACAGGTGTTGTCCCCCACCCGCTTCACGCGCAGCCCGTCGATGATGCAACCAACCTCGTCGAGCACGATGCACCGCCCCGACTCCACGCTGCGCTGCATGGCCGGCGCCCCGGACGACTCGACCCCGATCACGCGAATACCCGGCTTCACCGACTTGACCGCCATCGCGATCCCGGAGATGAGCCCTCCGCCACCGATCGGCACGACCACCACTTCGGCCTCCGGGAACTGGTCCATGATCTCGAGCCCCACCGTCCCCTGCCCCGCGATCAGATCCGGGTCGTCGAAGGGGTGGATGTAGGTGAGCCCCTCCGTCTCGACCAGCTCGAGGGCCTTCTCGTTGGCCTCGTCCCAGATGCTGCCGTGGAGCACCACCCGGGCGCCGTACCCCTTCGTGGCGGCGATCTTGGAGCGCGTGGCGTTCTCGGCCATGACCACCACCGCGCGCACGCCGTAGTGCCGCGCCGCGATCGCCACCCCCTGCGCGTGGTTGCCCGCCGACGAACAGATCACGCCCCTGGCCCGCTCCTCGCCGGTGAGCCGGGCGATCTTGTTGAGCGGCCCCCGCACCTTGTACGACCCGCCCCGCTGGAACAGCTCGGCCTTGAGCCGCACATCGAACCCGCACGCCTCGCTCAGCGAGCGGCAGGTCAGCATGGGCGTCCGGTACACGTGCGGGGCGACGTGGCGGCGCGCGGCCTCGAAGTCGGCCAGGGTCAGGGTGAGACCGGGTATGCCCGCCCGCCGGATCCCGGCGCCATCCGCCTTCCCATCGCCCTCCGCCACCGCAACCCTCCCCTGCCCGTTCACGAGCTGATCCCCGGCAGCTGCACGGGCCCGTCCAGCCACCCGCGCACCGCGTGCGGCCTGTAGGGTGCCTCCATTTCCGCGCACTCCTCGTCGGTGAGCGCGAGATCCACCGCCGCGCACGCCGATTCGATCTGCTCCACCCGGGTGAATCCCACGACCGGCGCCACCACCGCCGGCCGCGACAGCAGCCACGCCAGCGCCACCTGCGCGGGCTCGTCTCCCCGCCGCTCCGCCACGCGCACCGTGGCGTCCACCACCTCCCAGTCGCTCTCGTGATCGTAGAGTTCGCCGGCCAGGTCGTCGTTGGCGTCCCGGAGCGAGGCGGCCTGTTCCGCGCGCCTGCGCTTCCCCGTCAGCAGCCCCCGCGCGAGCGGCGACCACGGAATGACCCCGATCCCCTCCGCCGCGCAGAGCGGCATCATCTCCCGCTCCTCCTCGCGGTAGACCAGGTTGTAGTGGTTCTGCATTGAGACGAAGCGCGCCCACCCGTTTCGTTCCGACACCGACAGCATCTTCATGAGCTGCCACGCGTACATCGACGACGCGCCCAGGTAGAGGACCTTCCCCTGGCGGACGAGCTGGTCGAGCGCCGAGAGCGTCTCCTCGACCGGGGCGTACGCGTCCCAGCGGTGGATCTGGTACAGGTCGATCCGCTCCACGCCCAGGCGCCGGAGCGAGGCCTCGCACGACTGGATGATGTGCTTGCGCGACAGGCCGCCCCGGTTCGGCCCCGGTCCCATGCGCATCTTCACCTTGGTGGCGACGACCGCCTCGTCGCGGGACGCGAACTCGCGCACCGCCTTCCCGGTGATCTCCTCGCTCACCCCAAGCGAATACACGTCGGCCGTGTCGAAGAAGTTGATGCCGAGCTCGACGGCGCGCCGGAAGAAGGGCATGGCCTCGTTCTCCTCGAGGATCCACGGGCGCCACGCGCGGCTGCCGAAGCTCATGCAGCCGAGCGCGATGCGCGAGACGATCATGCCGCTGTCGCCGAGGCGGGCGTATTGCAAGGGGGTGACTCCGGGGTTGGGGTGAAGGGGGTGAACGGACGGAGGTGGATGATACCGCCTGGCGGGGTTGGGGCACACCCCCCGGCAGTCCGTGGACGGATGCGCGCCGGCAACGAGAGCGGTCAGCGGTCATGCCGGCAAGGCGCGACGCCAGACCTTCAATACAACCGCGGATCCCAGCGCACGTCCACCACCTCGGCCACCCGCACCCGGGCGAAGTCGGGGTGGGCCGGATTCAGCACGACGTTGCGGCCCCAGGGCTGGGCCACCAGCGAGGGCACGACCAAGGCGAGCGTCCGACCCGAGTCGACCCACTCCCGCCCCACATCGTGGGAGCGACGCCATCTGCGCCAGTCCGCGTGCCCGGTTTCGTCGAAGGTGTGCAGCTCGGCGTCCGCGGGAAGCACGATCCGGGATGCGACGTGGTCGGCGGGCATACCTCTCGCGACCACCCGAGCCAACATCTCAAGGATGGTGCCTTCGTAAGCCACCGATGTATAGACCACGGGAATCCCCGGCGGATTCCACCTTCCGCCACGGATTGCGGCCCCCCCACCGCTCAGCGCAGGGAAGCGGCGGTCGTGGATCCTGTAGACTTCCCGGGGCTTCAAACCGGCAAGCCGTAGTGGATTCCCCACAGCATGTCCTCCACCTGCCGCACTCCCACCTCCGAAAGGGCCAGCTCGATGGGCACGGCACCCCCCAACAACGGGTGCGGATGCGTCAGAAACTCCGCCGCCCTCTCTTCCTCACCCCAGACGTAGACGGCCAGCGCCACCGTCGCGGCGACGCGCAATACCGCTTCCCCTTCCTCCCGCTTGAGCCGCTTCCGCCGCTTCCGGGTGGCCCGGGGGACGATCCTGTTCACGAACTCGGAGGCGCGCCGCACCCCGAAACGCTTCAACTCGCCCTGAAGAGCCTTCACCGCCTCCACCGGGAGTCCCGCTTCCGCCGCATGGCGCAACTCCTCCAGGCTTGCCGGGTCGCCGTACACCGGTCGCGCCTCGCGCACCAGCCGGGCCGGCAGATCCGCGGGGGCGTAGGCGCAGGAGCGTCTTGTTGATTCGTCCATATGACCCCCATATGTGGTTCATATGAACGTAATCCTGCATGGCGGGCCTGTCAAAACCCCCCGAAATGTCCGCCTACGGATACAGCCGCCGCACCTCCCACTCCCCCACCCCACCCCGCCGGTACTCGAACCGGTCGTGCAGCCGCGCTGCCCCCTCCTGCCAGAACTCGACCGCTTCGGGCACCACGCGGTAGCCGGACCAGTGGGGCGGCCTGGGAACTTCGCGGTCCGCATAACGCGCCTCCACCGCCGCGAGCCGGGCCTCGAGCGCGGCGCGGCTGTCGAGCACCCGGCTTTGGTCCGACGCCCAGGCGCCCAACCGGCTGCCCCGCGGGCGGCTGGCGAAGTAGGCATCCGCCTCCGCAGCCGACACCGCCTCGACCGAGCCGCACACCCGGACCTGCCGCCCCGGCGGCTGCCAGTAGAAGGTCAGGGCGGCCCGCGGGTGCGCGCCCAGCGAATGGGACTTGGCCGATTCCAGGTTGGTGTAGAAGACGAAGCCCCGCTCGTCGAAGTGCTTCAACAGCACCATCCGGCCTTCGGGGGTGCCTCCGGGGCCCAGCGTGGAGAGGCAGACCGCCTCGGCGAAGACGATCCGAGGGTCGGCCTCCGCTTCGGTGAACCAGCGGCCGAACTGCTCGATGGGACCGGGCGAGAGGTCGTCGCGTTTCAGGGGAGCGCTTGCTGATGACATGGTGGCGCGAGCACTACGAATCGGGCGCGGCCCGGCCGAGCTGAAACGCCAGCGATTCGCCGATGCCCTCGAAGTCGAACCGGAAGCCGCTGCGCAGCGCCGCCTCGGGGAACACGCGCTGGCCATCGAGCAGCAGCGCCTTCCCCATCTCGCCGAACATGCCGCGCACCGCCAGCGACGGCACGGGCAACAGGGTGGGGCGGCGGAGCGCGTGACCGAGTCTGGTGGTGAAGGTGGCGTTGGTGACGGGGTGGGGGGCGGTGCCGTTGACCGGTCCACGCACGGAGGTATCGACTAGCGCGTGGAAGATGAGGGCGACGAGGTCGTCGTGGTCGATCCAGCTCACGTACTGGCGACCCGACCCCAACCGCCCCCCTATCCCCATCTTGAAGGGCAGGAGCATCGTGCCGAGGGCGCCCCCCGCAGGACTCAGCACCAACCCGGTCCTGAGGGTCACCACGCGCACCCCCGACCGCCTCGCCTTGAACGCCTCGCTCTCCCACTCGCGGCACAGTTCCGCGAGGAAGCCGCTTCCGGGCCGGCTCCGCTCGGCGAGCTTTTCGCTGCCGCGGTTCCCGTAGTACCCGATCGCCGACGAGGACACGAAGACGCGTGGCGGACTCGCCAACCGGTTCAGCGCATCGGCAAGCACTCGCGTCCCCACGATCCGGCTCTTCCAGATCGCCCGCTTCCTGGCCGGGTTCCACCGCCCCTTCGACAGGCTCTCGCCCGCCAGGTGAACCAGCGCGTCCACGCCCTCCAGCCGGCTCCCCTCGATCTTTCGCTCCATCGGGTCCCAGTAGATTTCGCCCAGTTCCCGGTCCGGCCGGCGGCGCACGATGGGCAACACCTCGTGGCCACCCGTCGTCAGGAAGTGGCGAAGGGCCGAGCCGATGAAGCCGCTCGCCCCGGTGATCGCCACTTTGAGCCTGGGTCCGTCGTGGGCGGCGTGGCGCGCGAGGTCCTGGGCCAGGCGCCGGTTGCGGAAGCGGAAGAGGCGTTTCATCTCGCCTTCGAGGGTGGACCCCGCAAGGGCCGCGGCTGCCGCGCCCAGGGGCGGGTCGTAGCTGATGCGGTCACGGAGAAGGCAGGCACCGCTACCCCTGGGCTCAAACTCGTGACGGTGTTCCCACGATCCCATCGGGCCCGAGACCTGCTCGTCGGTGAAGAGGCGGCCGGGCTCGAAGTCGGTGTGGCGAGCCTTGAAATGGAGCTTCACCGGTCCCCGCCGCACCCTCAGGTGCACCGTGCCGCCGTCGGCGATGTCCCCCTCGCGGCCGATCACCCGCGCGTCTTCCCAGGGCGGCATCAGGCGCTCGAGGGCACCCGGGCGCATATGCCAGTCCCAGACCCGTTCGACCGGAAACGGCAGCTCCTGCTCGTGGACCAGTCGGGCCATGGCGACGCCTCAGCCCCCCCCGCCCCACCAGCGGATCCCCGAGATCGACGACCGGATGGCCTCGACGCCCGCCCCCGGTCCACCCGGGTGGCCGAAGACGGCCGAACCCGCCACCAGGACCGTCGCTCCGGCCTCCACCAGCGCCGGGGCGGTCCTGGCGCTCACGCCGCCGTCCAGCTCCACCTCCACCCGGCCCCCGGAGCGCGCCTCCACCATGTTGCGCGCACGCGCCACCTTGTCCACCGACTGCTCGATGAAGGCCTGGCCACCGAATCCCGGGTTGACCGACATGATGCACAACAGGTCGATCTCATCGAGCACTTCCTCCACCGCCGCGAGCGGCGTCGATGGGTTGAGCGCGACGCCCGCACGCTTCCCCAGTTCCCGGATCAGGCCCAGCGTGCGGTGCAGATGGACCGTCGCCTCGGCGTGGACCGTGATCACGTCCGCGCCCGCCCGGGCAAAATCCTCGATGTAGCGGTCTGGGTGCTCGATCATGAGGTGCACGTCCACCGTGCGCGCGGTGACCTGTCGCACCGCTTCGGCGATGAGCGGCCCGATCGTGATGTTCGGCACGAAGTGCCCGTCCATCACGTCGACGTGAATCCATTCCGCACCGGCCTCGTCGACCGCGCGCACCTCGCGGCCCAGCTCCGCGAAGCGGCAGCTCAGAATCGACGGGGCGATCCTGATGCTCACGGGCTGCTGCCCCTGCGCATGCGGCGCACGCCCCCCTTCCCCGCCACCACCGCCTCCGTCGCCAGGTTGAGAAACAGTCCCGATTCGACCACGCCCGCGCGGCGTGCCAGCTGCCGCTCCAGCCCGACGGGGTCCTCGATCCCCCCGGCGAAACGGCAGTCGACGATCAGGTTCCCGTTGTCGGTAAGGTAGGGGTGGCCGTTGCCTCCGGCCCGCACCGTGGGCTCGGCCCCGAGGTCCCTCAACCACCCCATGTGGCTCGCGTGGCCGAACGGCACCACTTCGACCGGCAAGGGCGCGATCTCACCCAGCCGCCCCACCAGCTTGGAGTCGTCCACGACCACCAGCATCCTGTCCGAGGCCTGGGCCACCATCTTCTCCCTGAGCAGCGCGCCTCCCAGCCCCTTGACGAGGTCGAGCCCGGGATCCACCTCGTCCGCGCCGTCTACGGTCAGGTCGAGGGCGCCGAGGCCCTCCAGAGTGGCAAGGGCGACGCCCAGCTCACGCGCGGCCTTTTCCGTGCGCACCGAGGTCGGTACCCCCACCACGCCGGTTAGTTCTCCGCGGGCGAGGCGCGCGCCCAGATGCTCAAGGAAATGAGCCACGGTCGAGCCGGTGCCCAGGCCCAGACGCATGCCGGAGACGACGCTGCGGGCGGCGTCGCGTCCCGCCATGCCTTTCATCTCGTCTACGGAGTTTCGGGCCAATGCCTCGCGGGGTCGGGGGGGCTTCGGGAGGATTGCGCGGCGAAATCTATCGGTTCCGGGGAGTCATGGGAATGCGAGGCGGCTCATCTCCAGGTTTGACGGCGGTTCATCTCCCGGGTGGAAATCGCCATCTTCCTTGGCGCGCCGCGGGACCTCGCCAAGCGGGGGCCCCGACAGCGGATCCCCGGTAAACCCGCCCGCGGCTCCCGTCCACGCCACTTCGAATGGATCTCATGCCGGGATCCCGGGAACAAGACCCTTGATCATCGTAGCCAGGAAGAACATCACCGCCGACCAGCTGGACCACATCCGGGAACGGATCGAGTCGCTGGGAATGCGGACCCACATCTCGAAGGGCGTGAGCCGCACGATCATCGGCTGCATCGGAGACGAGGCGCGGCTGGTCGGCGTATCGCTGCTCTCGATTCCGGGGGTACGCTCGGTGCACCCGGTCATGCGCCCCTACAAGCTCGCCGCTCGGGATTTCTCGGCGGACCCGACCTCGCAGGTGCAGGTTGGCAACCGCACATTCGGCGGGCCGGCCTGTCTGGTTGCCGCCGGTCCGTGCTCGGTGGAGGGCGCCGGGATGATGGCCGAGACGGGGCGTGCGGTGGCTGCGGAGGGGGCCGCGCTGCTGCGCGGGGGAGCGTTCAAGCCGCGTACCTCGCCCTATTCCTTCGACGGCCTCAAGGAGGAGGGTCTGCGGATCCTCGAGCGCGTCCGGGAAGAGACCGGCCTCCCGGTAGTCACCGAGGTGCTCGATCCCCGCCACGCCGAACTGGTGGCCGGATACGCCGACATGCTGCAGATCGGGGCCCGCAACATGCAGAACTTCGCCCTCCTGAGGGAGATCGGGCAGCTGCGGCGCCCCGTCCTGCTGAAGCGGGGAATGTCGGCGACGCTCAAGGACTTCCTGCTCGCGGCCGAATACGTCATGAGCGGCGGCAACATGGACGTGGTGCTGTGCGAACGGGGAATCCGCACTTTCGGGGGCGAGATGCGCAACACCTTCGACCTGGCGGCGATCCCCTGGCTGAAGCTGGAGACGCACCTTCCGGTGATCGCCGATCCCTCGCACGCCGGCGGGCGCCGGGATCTGGTGGCGCCGCTCGCCTTCGCGGCCCTGGCCGCGGGTGCCGACGGGCTGATCGTGGAGGTGCACCCCGACCCGGAGACGGCAGCCTCCGACGGCGACCAGTCGCTGACCTTCGCGGAGTTCGCGGACATGATGCATGGACTGCGGGGGTTCGCGAAGGCGGCGGGCCGGTCGTTGTAGCTCGCTACTCAGGGCGAGGCGATGGCCGCCTCCAGCACCCTGTCCAACGCCTCGAACTGCGCTCCCAGCGCCCCCTTCGCCGTCCCGCCCCGGACCGCGCGCGACTCCACCGAGGCCGCCGGTTCGAAAACCGCCAGCACGTCGCCGTCGAAAGCCGGGTGCGCCGCGTTCAATTCCTCCAGGGTCAGCTGGCTCAACTCCCTTCCCGCATCCTCCGCGACCCGGACCAGCGCGCCAGCCACATGGTGGGCCTGCCGGAACGGCACCCCCCGGCGCACCAGATAGTCGGCCAGGTCGGTGGCAAGCATCTGCGTCCCGAGCGCTTCCTCGATACGGGAACGGTCCAGGGTCAGGGTTCCGACCGCCCCGGTCATGGCTGGCAGGACGACCAGGAGCGTGTCCACCGAGTCGAAGACCGCCTCCTTGTCCTCCTGCAGGTCCCGGTTGTAGCCGGTCGGCAGCCCTTTCAGCACGGTCAGCATACCCACCAGGTTCCCCACCAGCCGTCCCGACTTCCCGCGTGTCAACTCGGCGACATCGGGATTGCGCTTCTGCGGCATGAGCGACGAACCCGTCGTGTACCCTTCGCCCAGCCGCACGAAGCCGAACTCGCTGCTGGAAAAGAGGACCAGGTCCTCGGCCAGCTGTGAGAGATGCACGCCCGTCATCGCCGCGCCGAAGAGCAGCCGCACCGTCCAGTCGCGGTCGGAGACGGTGTCGATGGAGTTCTCGGAGACCCGCCCGAAGCCGAGTTCGGCCGCCAAAGCCTCCCGGTCGACGTTGAAGGGACACCCCGCCACCGCGCCCGCGCCCAGCGGGAGGACGTCACATTCCCTGAGCACCGCGCGGAGGTGTTCCAGGTCGCGCACCAGCGGCCAGGCACGCGACAGCAGCCAGTGACCTGCCGGGACCGGCTGCGCCTGCTGCAGGTGGGTGAACCCCGGCATCACGATGTCCGAGTTCTCCCGCGCCTTGCGGGCGATCTCCCTCACCAGCGCCGTCATCCGGTCGCGCAGCTCGCCGATCGCGTCCTTCCCCCAGAGGCGAAAGTCGGTGGCGACCTGGTCGTTGCGCGAACGCCCGGTGTGCAGCTTGCCCCCCACCGGGCCGATCTCCTCGATCAGCATGCGCTCGACGACGGTGTGGATGTCCTCCTCGGGCAGACCGGCCGGACCCGGCAACGCTTCCAGACGGGAGGCGACTTTCGACAGACCCGCATCGATCCGGCGGGCGTCGTCGCGAGAGAGTATCCCGGCCCGCTCGAGTCCCCGCGCCCACGCCCGGCTCCCCCGTACGTCTTGGGGCCACAGGAGCCAGTCGACATCGAGGGACCGATTCAGCACCTCCATCTCGTCGGCGAGGCCTCCCTCGAAGCGCCCGCCCCACAAGGCGTGGGCCGCACGGTCGCGCGGCGCGCCGGACCCGACGGGGGAGGACGAACCGGCCAGGGCTGTCAATCCCCCTGGGCGTGCACCACCTCGGCGGATGGCCGCCAGCCTGAGGTGGATGCCTCGGGCGCTACCATGGCGGTTCCGGGTTGGGGCGGTGCGACCGGCATGTCCCGGGCGTTGCCGGTCGCGCTCACTGCAGCCACCCGACGCTGTGCCGCCACCGCCCGCTGGGGAAGGGTGAAGAGCTTCACGAATCCGGAGGCGTCGGCGTGCGCGTAGCCCTCCGAAGCTCCGAAGGACGCCAGGTCCAGATCATAGAGCGACACGGGCGCCTGCCGTGCGAGAACGGTTGCCTGTCCCTTGAAGAGGCGAAGCCGCACCGTGCCCGTGACGTTCGACATGAGCGAGTCCACCGTGGCGTCGATGGCTTCCCGCTCCGGCGTCCACCACCGCCCCTCGTACACCAGATCGGCGTAGCGCGGCGCGAGCGAGTCCTTGAGCGCGAGTGCACTCCGCGACAGCACCAGCTGTTCCAGCTCCTGGAGCGCCGTGAGCAGGATCGTGCCGCCCGGGGTTTCGTACACGCCCCGCGACTTGATGCCCACAACCCGGTCCTCGACGATGTCGGCGCGCCCCACGCCGTGCTCCGACCCCACCTCGTTCAGCTCGGTGAGGAACGCAAGGAGCGACATCGCGCGCCCGTCGATCGAGACCGGGACGCCGGCCTCGAAGCCCAGCTCGAGCTCGACGGGCCGGTCGGGCGCGTCCGCGGGATCGCGCGTCCACACGAACACGTCGGGCCCGGGCGCGTTGGCCGGGTCTTCCAGGGGGCCGCCCTCGTGGCTGATGTGCCAGAGGTTCTCGTCGCGCGAGTAGAGCTTTTCCTCGTCGATTCCGTCGAGTGAGATTCCCCGTGCCCGCGCATAGGCGAAGGCGTCCTCACGGGAAGTGATGTCCCATTCCCGCCACGGGGCGACCACCTGCAGATCGGGCGCCAGGGCGGCAAAGGACAATTCGAAGCGGAGCTGGTCGTTCCCCTTCCCGGTGCATCCGTGCGCCAGGGCGCCGGCCCCGGTGCGGCGGGCGACCTCGACCATGCGGCGCGAGATGACCGGCCGGGCCATGGCGGTGCCCAGCAGGTACTTGCGGCTGTAGACCGCGCCGGCGCGCAGCACCGGAAGGATGTAGTCCGCCAGGAACTCCTCCCTCAGGTCCTCTCCGAAGAACGCGGATGCCCCGGTGGCGAATGCCTTCGTCGCCAGCTTCTCCACTCCGCCCCGCTGCCCCACATCGGCCGCCATGCAGACAACGTCCGCCCGATAGTTTTCCCTCAGCCAGGGCACGATGACCGACGTGTCGAGCCCTCCCGAGTATCCCAGTACGATCTTCACGGATTGCAGCGATTCCTGTCCGAGTGATCCCGAATCGAACGCGGGCCGGAACATGGGGGCCGTACGTCTCCCGCCAAGGCCGTACGGTACTATCGATCCCCATGCTCCGGACCCGCTGATCGGTGTCGGGTCGTGGCAATAGCATGCAACTTCAATGAAACAATATGCATCACTCGGCCCAGTGTCAAGCGCACCGTCAGTCCGGGCCCCACCCGGCCAGCTCGCGGATCACGGCCGCGATGTCCCGCGCGGCACGCTCATCCCGCAGAATCACCAGCACCGTGTCGTCCCCCGCGATCGTCCCGGCCAGCCCCTCGAACTCCTCCCAATCGATCCCCGACGCCACCGCCTGTGCCGCCCCGCTGAGCGTCCTGACCACGATCAGATTGCCGACGGGCTCGGCGGATACGAACAGCGTGGGCAGCACCTCGTCCAGCGGCGCAACGCTCTCCCATTCGTCGGGGAGCGTATAGTGGGGCTTCCCGTCGGCGCCGACCACCTTGACCAGCCGCAGGTCGCGGATGTCCCGGGACAGGGTCGCCTGCGCAACCGGGAATCCCTGTTCGGCCAGGCGTGCACGCAGGGCCTCCTGGTGCGGGACCCGGTGCTTGCGAATGATCCGCAACACCCTGGCCTGCCGCCGTCGCTTTCCCCCCGACTTCACCCGGCTTCCGGTCTCCGCCGACGCGTCGGTCAGAAGTCGTACTGCACCCGCAGCAGCAGGAGCCGTCCCACCTCCGGCGCCCCCACGAACTCGCGGTGCATCTTGTTCAGGATGTTGTTGGCGGTCAGCGACAACCTCGTCCCGCGCCGGAACGGCAACTCGTAGCCGATCGCTGCATCGACCACCTCGTATCCCGTGACTTCACCGATATAGACGCCGGAATTCATGGGGAAGTCGTCCGTCATGCGAACGCGCCCCTGCAGCGTAAAGCCCAAGGCACGGTCGTCGAACGTGAAGCCGAACGAGCCCTTGCTGCGCGGGGCATTCAGCGCGATGTCGTGCAAGCCGCTGCAGTCTTCGCCGTCGTCGTCGGAGAAGCAATCCTCGTTCAGGAAGGAGTAGTTGGCACTGATCCGAAGGCGGTCCGTAACCAGGACATCGGCCGCCAGGTCGGCTCCCCAGTAGTCGACCTCACCGAAGTTCCGGTAGGTCACCATCAGGTTGTGGTCCTCCGACTGGTCCGGCACGACGGTGCCGATCGGGACCGCGCTCAGGTTCGCAACGATGTCGTTGGCAATCGCCTCGGTGATGATTCCCGCCTGTATCAGCGCTGCGAGACGGGCGAAGACGAACGCGTGGGTGGAGCCCGGGTCGAGGAAGACGCTGGGCGTCTCCACGCGGAGGGGACCGACGAAGTTCTGGATGTTGGCCTTGTACACATCGGCCGCCAGCAGCACCCGGCCTCCCAGCAACCCCTTGTAGCCTCCCTCGAAGGTGGTGTAGATGGTGGGCTTAATGGGGTCGACCGCGGTTGGACCGTTGTCGGGCCGGAATTCCTGGCTGTTGATGTCCAGCCGCGCGAGAACGGTGCCGATCTCCGGATCGCCGGGGATGGCGCCGGGCATCTGCAGGAATGGCTTGATGGGTGCGAGCTCGGGCGCGAGCTGAACCAGGAGGTCGATCAGGCCGTCCCAGAAGAGCGCCGCGTTGGCGGGCAGCTGTCCCGGTGCCAGCGGGGAGCGCATGCACAGGGACATGAACCCACCCGTGCACGTGTTGTTGAAGGTATAGCCGGTCGACGGGACGCCGCGCGCCTGCACGGCGTAGAAGTTGATGGGAGGCGGAAGCGTGGCCGCGGTGATGTCGAGGAAGAGGTTGTTGGTGCTCGGTGTGGCGAAGGCCCGGTTGTACGTAAGGCGGAAGTTCTGGCTGTCGGCCGGCTTGAATACCAGGGCGGCCCGCGGCGAGATGTTGAGATCGTCAAGCCGGCTGTGCTTGTCGACCCGGATGGCCGTGACCAGATCCAGCATGTCTCCCAGCGATGTCTCCGAGTGCACGTACCCACCTATCTCCGAAATGAGGTCGTCTTCCTCGTTGCGGCCGTTGATCGTGCCGCCGGTGCGGGGCTCCGTCCTCTGCCAATCGACACCGTAGATGAAGCTCTGCCGGGAACCCACGTCGAGGCCGTACTGGAACTGCGCGGCCATGGTACGGGACTGGTCGACCACCGCCTCCCCGGTGCGCAGGCCGAAGGTGCCCTCCGTGACGGGAGTGCCCGCGTCCGCCCCGGAGTTGGTCATGTTCAGGAAGTACTGGGCAAAGAGACGGCCCTTCGAAAACCGCGACTGCAGGTAGTTGTACCCCCAGTTCTTCACCTGGAAGGCGCCGATGCCGGTCATCTCGACCCCGCTGGCCAGCGTCGAGGTTCCCCCGTTGATCACAAGGTCGCCGTCGTCGGCGACACGGAAATCGAGACGCGCATCCACGGAGTAGCGTTCGGAATCGTAGTCTCGAGTACAGATGCGGCACCCCCCGTCGCGAGCGCCCTTTTCCGCGGGGTCATCGTATTCCCAGTCCTCGCCGCGCATGTACTGTCCCGAGATCTTGAGGCCGAAGTTTTCCGTGGGCGCGTGCGCCGTGCGGAACTGGCCGTGGAAGAGCGACCGCTCCCCCCCGGCGAGAGAGACCGTCGACCCCTGCTCGTCGAGAGGCGACGAGGTGATGAGGTGCATGACGCCGGAGGCGGCGTTGGGGCCGTAGAGAGCCGCCCCCGGACCCAGCGAGACCTCGATCCGGTCGATGTCGAGGTCGGTGGTCGGGAACATGCTGTAGGCGTTGAAGCGAAGCGACGGAACACGCGCGTAGCGGTTGTCGATGATGGTCAGCAGCGTGCCCGAAAAGACGTTGTTGAAGCCGCGTGCCACCACCGTGCTCTGGGCCAGGCCGGTCTGGGCCCTGTCGATCCCGGGAAGCGCCGTCACGTGATCGGCCACGGTGGTCGCCGCGATCCTCTCGACCTCTTCGGCGGAGACGGTCGCAATCGATGCCGGCGCGTCCAGCGCCTTCTCCTGGCTGCGTGACGCCGTGACGACCACCGGATTGAGCACCAGCGCCTGGGAACGGAGCGCGATGTCGACATCCGCGCTGCCCCCGGCGGGCACGCTCACGCCGTCGACGCGCATAGTCTCGTAGCCGATGAGCCTCACGACCAGTGAGTGCGTTCCCGCCGAGACCGTCAGGCTGAACCGGCCCTCCTCGTTGGAGCCCTGCGGGCCTCCCTGCCCGATCGCTTCGACCGAGACCCCCGCGAGCGGCTCGCCCGTCTCGGCGTCGGTGACCCGGCCGCTGATCGTCCCCTGTTGCGCAGTAGCGGCCCCTGCCGGGAGACTGATGGCGAGGGCAACCGGAAACAGAGTGGCAAAACGGGATGCAATACTCATGAAACCCTTCCTTGGCCAATGGGACGCATGTTGTCCTGTCTCCCGAAGGTACGGAAGCGGACACGCGAACACAATTGAAAACGGACCATCGGGCCCCGTTTCGGCACGACCCGCCGGACGGGCCGGAGTCAAGGGGGCAGGTGGATGGCAAGCTGGTTGAGACGGGAGGATTTCGTGGCGGCCAGACGCCGCGTGGCAGACGCCGTTCACCGCACCCCCCTGCTGCGCTTCCGCACTCTGGGCCGGTCCAATGGCGCGAGACCCTGGCTGAAGTGCGAGAACCTCCAGAAGACCGGCTCCTTCAAGGTGCGGGGCGCCCTCAATTCAATCGCGTCGCTGAGCCGCCGTGAGCGCGCCCGCGGTGTGATCACGATCTCGGCCGGGAATCACGCGCAGGCGGTGGCGTGGGCGGCGGGGCGGGCGGGTGCGCGCGCCGTCGTGGTAATGCCCGAGGGGGCGGCGCGGTCGAAGGTGGAGGCGGCGATCGGCTACGGCGCCGAAGTCGTCCTGCACGGGAACGCTGCCGAGGCCTTCCAGGAGGCGCGGAGGCGCGCGGACGAGGAAGGGCTGGTCTTCCTGCACCCCTTCGACACGGCCCCGGTGATCGCGGGCCACGGCTCGACCGGGCTCGAAGTGGGGGAGGACATCCCGGGAGAGGCGGTGATCGTGGTGCCGGTGGGGGGCGGGGGCCAGATCGCGGGGATCGCGGGTGCGCTGGCCGCGACGGGAAGGCTGACCGGGCCGGGGCGCGTGCGCGTCGTCGGGGTGGAGCCCGAGGGGGCGCCCGGAATGCGCAGGAGCCTCGACGAGGGCCGCGCCGCCACCCTCGACGGCACCGACACCATCGCCGACGGGCTGGCGCCACCCATGGCGGGGGAGCTCAACTACCGCTATGTGGCCGAGTTCGCCGAGGACGTGGTGCTGGTGAGCGACGCGGAGATTCTGTCCGCGATGCGCCTCCTGCTGACCCGCGCCAAGCTGGTGGCCGAGCCGTCGGGGGCCGCGGCGGCGGCCGCGGTGATGTATGGGCGGGTTCGGGTGACCGCGGGCGAGACGGTGGTGGTCCTGGTCTCGGGCGGCAATGTGGATGACGGGCTGATCGTCCGCGCACTGCGGGAGGGCGCGCCGTGGCCCTGATCGAGATCGACGGGGCCGAGAAGCGCTACGGAGACGCGGTCGCACTGGACGGCGTCTCCTTGCGGGTGGGCGCCGGGGAGTGCGTGGCCCTGGTGGGAGAGAGCGGTTCCGGCAAGACCACGCTGCTGCGCACGATCAATCGCCTCACCGCGCTCGACCGGGGGCGGGTGGTGGTGCGGGGGGAGGCCGTGGACGAGGTGGATCCGGTGGCCTTGCGCCGCTCGATCGGGTACGTGCAACAGGACGGCGGCCTGATCCCGCACTGGACGTGTCTCGCCAACGCGGCCCTGGTCCCTGAGCTGCTCGGCCACCCGGATGCCGAACGGCGCGGCCGCCGGGCCCTTGACACGGCCGGACTCGATCCGCAGGTGTTCGCGGCGCGCTATCCGCGCGAGCTGTCGGGCGGGCAGCGCCAGCGGGTGGCCATCGCACGGGCAATTGCCGCCGATCCCGACATCCTGCTCATGGACGAGCCGTTCGGAGCGCTCGACGCAATCACCCGTCACGAAGCCCAGGAAGCGTTCATGGCCTTGAGGTCGTCTGCCCGGGTCACCGCCGTGTTCGTTACCCACGACCTCGGCGAGGCGCTCCGGGTCGCGACCCGGGTCGCGGTCATGCGAGCGGGCAGGATCGTGATTGAGGCGCCCGCCGCGGAGGTGGCCGGAAAGGCGACCGGCTATGCGGCGGAGTTGCTGGCCAGGTCCGGAGTGTCGGCGTGACGGGCCGTGCGTGGTACGCGAGTTGCGGCCGGGTACGGCTGGCTGCCACCGTGTTCGCAGTCGCCACACTCCGCGCACTCGCCCCGTGTCCGGTACACGCACAGGAAGGACCCCGCCCCGTGGTGGTGGCCTCCAAGCCCTTCGCCGAGTCGTACCTGCTTGCCGAGGTCTTTGCGCAACTCCTCGAGGCCCACGACTACCCTGTCGATCGCCGCCCCGGACTCGGAACCACCGAACTGGTGCTGCAGGCGCTGCGCGCCGGAGACATCGACGTCTACCCCGAGTACACGGGCACCGGGCTGGCGGCGGTCCTCGGGGAGACGGCCGAGGGCGGGTCGGCCGTCGTGTTCAGACGGGTCAGCGACGAGTTCGAGGCGCGCTGGGGGGTGCATTGGCTGCCGCCCCTCGGGTTCGAGAATACGTACGCCATTGCGATGCGCCGTTCCCTGGCGGATTCCCTGGGTGTGCGGACGCTCTCGGGGCTGGCGGTACTCGCCGGGAGGCTCACCGGCGGCTTCTCGCCCGACTTCATCGGACGCGCGGACGGTCTGGACGGCCTCGCCGCCACCTACGGAATCGAGTTCCGCGACACGCACAGCCTCCTGCAAGCCGTGAAGTACCAGGCGCTGGCAGAGGGCGAGGTCGACGTGATCGACGGCTATTCGACCGACGGCGCCATCTCCCGCTACGACCTGGCCGTGCTGGCCGACGACCGCGGCTTCTTCCCCCCGTACGACGCCGCCCCTCTGGTGGGCAGCGCCTTCTACGAGGAGTTCCCCGGGGCGGTCGTGGTGCTTGCCCGCATGGCCGGGAGGATCGACGAGGCGGCCGTCCGGCGGGCCAACGAGCGGGTCGAGGTGGAGGGCGCGTCGATTGCGGATGCCGCACGGGAACTCCTGGGTGCCGTGGGACTGGGGGAACCCGCGGACGCCGCGGAGCCGGGCCGTGCGCGCGACGTAGCCGTTCAACGGCGGAACGACCGTTTGCTCGCCTCCCTTCCCGTCCACATGTGGGAGAACCGGATGGCGCTGTCGCGTCAGGTGGCGCGCCATCTGCTGCTCGTTCTCGTCTCGCTGGGCGCGGCGATCCTGGTGGCGCTCCCCGCCGGCGTGGCGCTCGAGCGGCGGCGCGGGCTGGCCGAGAGCGCGATCCGCGTGGCCGGACTCCTGCAGACCATCCCGGGCATCGCGCTGCTCGCCTTCATGATTCCGTTCTTCGGGATCGGTGTGGCTCCCGCCGTCGTGGCCCTCTTTCTGTATTCGCTCCTGCCCGTGCTTCGCAACACCTACACGGGAATCATCGAAGCCGCACCCGACGCGGTGGCGGCCGGACGGGCGCTCGGCATGACCGAAGGGCAGCTGCTCAGACGGATTCGCCTGCCGCTGGCCGCGCCGATCATCATGGCCGGTGTGCGCACGGCGGCCGTCATCAACGTGGGGACGGCGACGCTGGCGGCCTTCGTGGGGGCGGGCGGACTGGGAGACCCGATCGTGGCGGGGCTCACCCTCTCCGATCCCGTCCTGATCCTGTCCGGCGCGGTGCCGGCGGCCGTGCTCGCGCTCCTCGTCGACTGGGGGCTGGCCAGAGCCGAGGCCGGTGTTGCGCCGAGAGGGGTGGCGGAATCCACACTGTAAAGCCGGGTTTACAAAATGTCATGTCCAGTATACATTCCACCCCGATCAAACGGAGGTAACCCACGTTGAACACGCTGCGCCGCTACCTGCTCCCGGGCTTCGTCTTCCAGTCGGTGGTGATCGCCGGCGGATACGGGACCGGCCGCGAGCTGGCCGAGTTCTTCCTTTCGCGCGGCCCACTGGGGGGACTTCTGGCGATGGCCCTGTCCACGGCCGTGTGGAGCGCCGTGTGCATCGTGAGCTACGAGTTCGCACGGGTCTTCCGCGCCTACGAGTACCGGAGCTTCTTCCAGAGATTGCTCGGACCCGGCTGGGTGGCCTTCGAGGTGCTATACATCGCCCTCATGATGATCGTGCTGGCGGTGATCGCCGCGGCCGCCGGATCGATCGCGGAAGAAACGTTCGGACTCCGCTACCTGGCGGGGGTCGTGGGCATTCTGACGCTCGTCGGGTTCCTCGTCTTCGGCGGCAACCGGTTGATCGAGCGGGCTTTCGCGGGGTGGTCGGGGGTTCTCTACCTGGTCTACTTCGTCTTCTTCGTGATGTGCGTGCGGAGCTTCGGCCCGGCCATCCAGGCGTCCCTTTCGGGCGGCGGAATCGAGGGCAGCTGGATCCTGGGAGGCCTCGAGTACGCCGGGTACAACCTGGGCGTGCTCCCGGCCGTACTCATCACGATCAGGCATCACCGCAACCGCCGGGACACCTTCATCGCGGGACTGCTGACCGGTCCCATCGCGATGATCCCGGCACTGCTCTTCTTCTGCGCAATCGCGGGCGAGTATCCCGGAATCCTGACCGCGTCGGTACCGGTGAACCACATGCTGGAGCTGCTGGGTTCGCGCACCTTCCAGATCGTCTTCCAGGTCATGCTCTTCGGCACCCTCGTCGAGACGGGAGCCGGGCTGATCCACGCCGTCAACGAACGCATCGCCCGGACCTTCGCGGAACGCGACCGGCCGATGCCGGCGCGAATCCGGGTGGCCGCAGCGCTGGGACTGCTGGGACTCGGCGCGGTGATCGCCCAGTTCGGTCTGATCGACCTCATCGCCAAGGGCTACGGGATGATCACCTACGGCTACCTCGCCGTCTTCGTCCTGCCGGTCCTGACCTGGGGGATCGTGCTCATTCTCCGCCAGGGCGCAGCCGCGCAAAACGCCTGATCGCGACGATTCCGGCCGCCGGCCCGAGCGCCAGCACCGCGAAGGCCCACCGCCACCCCACCACCTCCGCCAGGGGCGGCACCGCCTGAACGGTCACAGCGGCCAGGAGGAATCCCACGCACGTCTGCAACGTCAACGCTGTGCCCACCGTTCCCTCGGGCGCCACCTCGGTCACGAGCGCGCTGAACTGCGCCGAATCCGCAACGACGAAGAAGCCCCACACCATGGTCACGGCCGCCACCAGCGCGAAGGCCGACCCGAAGAGCGGACCGACCACCACACAGCACAGCCCGCTCACCGCCATCGCCCACACCACCAGGCGCTCCCGCCCCATGCGGTCCGCGGCCCACCCGCCCCACACACACCCCACGCCGCCGGCGGCCAGCGCCCCGAAGCCGGCCAGCTCCACGAAGGCGTGCCCGTGCCCCGCCGCTTCGCTCGAAGCCGCCAGGAAGGCCGGCACCCACGCCCACATGGCGTAGAGTTCCCACATGTGGCCCAGGTAGCCGGCCGTGGCCAGGCGCGTCTCGCGGTGGCGCACCACCCGGGCCGCGAGTCCCCACGAGAAACGTCCGCGGGAAAAGGTAAACGGACCATCGCGGTAGAAGACCGCCACCAGCACGGCCCCCAGCGTCGCGCCGGCGGAAGCTCCCAGCACAACCCCCTCCACCCCCGCGTCCGGGAACCCCTTGATCAGGTACGGCATCGCCTTTCCCACCGTCAGCGCCCCCACGATCGTGCCGATCGCCAGCCCGCGGGCCGACCGGAACCAGGTCGCCGCCATCTTCATCGCCGGCGGGTACACTCCGGCGAGCAGGAAGCCCGTCGCGAAGCGCAGCCCCAGTGCAACCGCGAAGCCCGGGGCCACGAGCACCGCGGCGTTCGCCAACGCGGCCAGAACCGCCGCCACCGCGAAGTACGCGCGCGAACGCAAGATGTCCGCAAGGTTCAGAACCGCCGCCACCGCGGTTCCGGCCACGAACCCCAGGTTGACGACGGTCGCGAGCCAGCCGACCTGCCCCGGTGAGAGGCCCCACCTGGCACCCAGCTCGCCGGACACGGCCGTGGCTGTAAACCACAGGGACATGCCCAGGAGTTCCGCCACTGCCAGCAGGGCGAGCATTCGCCATCGGCGGGGATCGGTGTCCCGCGGCCGGGACGAAGCGTGGTCCGGGCCCGCGCTCACTTTCCATTCGCCGCTCTTGCCCTTCACACCCCCGGCTTCTCGGCCAACAACCCCGAACCTGTCTCGAGCAGCCGCAGTCCATCCCCACCCAGCAGCACAAAGGCCTCTTCGCCCGGCTGCACGCCGAACTCCAGCAACGCCTCGCGCAACCGGCCGATCTCGGGCCCGTTCGGGTCGTAGGACCGCCAGATCACCGACGCATCGTCCACGCCGTGCGGACGCTGGAACGGGATCTTCGCGGACCCGTCGAGCCCCACGCCGAGGTGCTGGGCCACCGCCACCGACACCTTCTGGCTGTTGCCTCTGAGGTGATGCATCCCGACCACGAAGCGGAGCACGGGCGTGCCGTCGGGCGACCAGACGATGTCGCGGGCTTCACCGAGGTCCCGCATCGGGGCAACCGGCGCGGCGACGACCCGCACCCTGTCGCCGTCCACCTCGAACTTCCGCGTGCCCAGGTAGTTCCGGACCGTTGCGGGAAGGACCTCGAACCGGGCCGGGATATCTTCGACCAGCGCGGCGACGCTCGCCTCGCCGCCGGCCTCCTCGATGCGCTTCACGATCGCATCGACGACACCTTCATAGGGGTCGTCGGTCCAGTCGCTCAACCCCCACTTGTCCTTCGTGAACCGGACGAAGAGGGAATCCGAGGAGAGAAGGCTGGACAGCGACGAGTTGTCGAGGAGGCCGGCGACATCCGCGATCAGATCTCTTCTGGCAGGCTCGCCGATTCGGCGCAAGGCGAGGAACACCCGGGCGCGCCGCGTATCGCGCAGCATGAGGCTGTCTCCGAGCCGCACCAGCCCCGCGTTTCGCGCCAGGGCACTCCACTCCGGAACACCCGTCGCCCCGAGCCTCTCCCGCAAGCCGTCCTCGTCGATCACCCCCGCCCTGGTCGCAAATCCTGGAGCAAGGCGGCGGACCCGCTCGATCAATTCCCTGAACGCCTCGCTGCCCACCACCCCGTCCAGGTACTCGTAGCCACCCTCCTTCATGATTGCGACTTCGACCGCCGCCCTCCACTGAAGCGGAGCATCGCCAACCAGCAAGCCCAGAATCTTCTCGAACTTCTCAGGCCTGGCGGCAATCCCCACCGCCTTCTCCAACCAGGCCGCCGCCCTCCCGACCGTGTGCGACGCCGCCTTTTCCACCTCCCAGCGGAGCCTGACTTCCAGCTGGCGCACCCTTTCCCGGCTTACCCCGAACTCCCTGCCCAGCACCGCCAGCTTGTCGGGTACCCGCGCATACGTTCGCCGGCGCGCGATGGTGCGGCGGCGCTGGTCCATGCTCTCCAGGACACTTGCAAACTCCCGTCCGATCTGGATCTCGGCCCGGAGGGCGTCGGCAGCGGAAAGGAACTCGAGATTGTCCGCCGCGTCACCTAGTCCGCTCTGCTCGAGAAGGGTCCCGATGTCGATTTCCGCCAGGTCCGCAAGGGTCTCCGCGCCGTGGAACAGGACGGCGCAGCCGAGCAGCCGCTCCATTGCGTCGTGGTAGTCGCGATCGGGTGTCGGGCTCATCCGGGAGTCGATGCGGTGTGGAGTGATCGGCTCCTAACATACCAGAGAAGGGTCCATTCCGTCAACTAGCAAGCCCACGGGGCTGCGCTTATGCTTTCAGGCATGAGCCAGCGCACGGCCGTCCGCACCCACACCTTCACCGAATCGGTCATCCGCGACATGACCCGCGTCGCCCGGCGGCACGGCGCGATCAACCTGGCACAGGGCTTCCCCGACTTTCCCTGCCCACAGACGCTGAAGGACGCCGCCTGTCGCGCCATACAGGACGACGTAAACCAGTACGCGATCACCTGGGGCACGCCGGGTCTCCGCGCCGCCCTTGCCGCGAAGTACGCCGAGTGGTACGGACTCGAGGTGGACGCCGAGAGCGAAATCACCGTCACCTGCGGGGCCACCGAGGCCATGGCGGCCGTCATGCTCGCGGCCATCGACCCGGGCGAGGAGGTGGTCATCCTCGAACCCTTCTACGAGAACTACGGCCCCGACGCGATTCTATGCGACGCGGCCCCGGTGTTCGTGCCCCTGTCCCCACCCGAATTCCGGCTCGACCACGGGCGTCTCGCCGACGCGATCACGGGCCGGACGCGAGCCATCGTCATCAATACGCCCAACAACCCGTCGGGACGGGTCTTCGACCGTGAGGAACTGGGCGCGGTCGCCCGGATCTGCAACGAGCACGACATCCTCGCGATCACGGACGAGATCTACGAGCACATCGTTTTTGACGGGGAGCACATCCCGCTCGCTGCGCTTCCCGGCATGCGCGAAAGAACGGTCATCATCTCCGGCGCGTCCAAGACCTTCAGCGTCACCGGCTGGCGAATCGGCACGGTCGTGGCGCCGCCGGCCCTGAACTCGGCGATCCGCAAGGTTCATGATTTCCTGACCGTCGGCGCCCCGGCACCGCTCCAGGACGCCTGCGCGGCCGGCCTCGACCTGCTCGGGAGCGACTACTACGAGGACCTCGCACGCGACTACCGGAAGCGGCGGGACATCCTCTACCAGGGGCTGCGCGACGCCGGCTTTCGCTGTCGGCCGCCCGAAGGCGCCTACTACATCATGGCGGACTTCTCGGCTTTGAGCGCTCTCGACGATACCGCCTTCAGCAGATTCCTGGCTCGGGAGTGCGGGGTCGCTCCGGTGCCGGGGTCCTCCTTCTACCACCGGCCCCGGGACGGGCGCAACCTTGTGCGTTTCGCGTTCTGCAAGCGGACTGGGACCCTTGAACGGGCGGTGTCGCGACTGCGCCGGTTTTTCGCATGACACGGCCGCCCCGCCCCCGCTTCCTCGCCGCGGTCTCCCGCCCGGGTGCCGTCGTGGCCGGGATTCTGGCCCTGCTCGCGGGCGGATTCGTGCTCGTGGGAATCCTGCTTCCCGGGACCGTCGAGGTGACACGGTCGGTCGAGATCGAGGCCGCGCCGGAAGCCGTCTTTCCGCTGCTCAACGACCTCGAGCGCTGGGCCGAATGGACGCCGTGGGGCGAGGTGGAATCACGCGTCGAAGGGCCTGCCAGGGGTTCCGGCGCCCGCCGCGTGTGGGACGATCCCGAGTTGGGATCGGGCTCGCTCACCCTGGTGGAATCGCGTCCGCCATTCGGGGTCGACTACGAGGTCGAAGTGGAGGACGGGGCGATCCGGTTCGCGGGCACGATCTCGGTCGAGGCAAGAGGCGCAGGTTCGCTCGTGACCTGGACCGAGCGCGCGGACCTGGGGTGGAATCCCCTGCTGGGATGGACCGCTCTGACCATGGACGAATCGCAGGGGCGACAGCTGCGGGACGGACTGGACCGGCTGAAGGCGCGGGTCGAGGCGGCAGCATCGCGGTAGAGACGGCGCGCCCGCCGTCAATCACCACGGGCGGGGCCTGTCGACGAGCTGCTACAGCCTCTCCAGCGCCCGCGTGATCAGTTCGTCGTTGGTTTCGGTCTGGCGCATGACGCGGAGCAGTTCGTCCATCGCCTCGGCCGGAAGCGACGAGGACAGCTGGCGCCGCATCGCGCGCGACACCCGTAGCGCCTCGGGCGAAAGGAGCAACTCCTCCTTGCGGGTCGCCGACGCCCGCAGGTCGATGGCGGGGTAGATGCGCCGGTCCGCCAGCTCCCGGCTCAGCACCAGCTCGCTGTTCCCCGTCCCCTTGAACTCCTCGAAGATGACCTGGTCCATGCGCGATCCGGTGTCCACGAGCGCGGTGGCGATGATCGTCAGCGACCCGCCCCCCTGGTCCTCCTTGATCAGCCTGGCGCTCCCCAGGAACCGCTTCGGCTTCTCGAGCGAGCTGGCGTCGAGCCCGCCCGAAAGCGTCCGGCCGCTCCCCTCCTCGACGGTGTTGTGGGCCCGGGCCAGACGGGTGATCGAGTCGAGGATGATCACGACGTCCTTGCCGGCCTCGACCCGGCGCCGGGCGCGGGCGAGCGTCATTTCGGCGACCTGGCAGTGGCGCTCGGGAGTCAGGTCGAAAGTGGACGCGATCACCTCGCCGAAGCCGCACATCTCCATCTCGGTGACCTCCTCCGGACGCTCGTCGACCAGGAGGATGATGAGCTCGCACTCGGGGTGGTTCTTCTCCACGCCTTCGGCAACGGCCTGAAGGATGGTCGTCTTCCCCGCCTTGGCCGGCGCGACGATCATCGCCCGCTGTCCCTTCCCCATCGGACAGAAGAGGTCGACGACGCGGTTGGTCATGTCCGGCTCCCCGGCGTGGAACCGGCCGCACTCCAGCTTGAGCTGCTCGCGGGGGTGCATGGCGCTCAGACGGTTGAAGTCCGGTCTGCGGGCCGCGCTGTCGGGGGCCAGTCCGTTGACCAGATCCAGGAAGCGCAGCGGGGGACTCTTTCCGTTTCGAGGCCGGCGCCCGACGATTCCCGCCAGCTCGTCGCCGGTGCGGAGTCCGAATCGGTGGATGAGGCGGGACCCCACGTAGATGTCGTTCTTCCCCGGCACGTACCCGTCGTCGGCGCGGCGAATGAAGCCGGAGCCGCTGGGGAGCACCTCAAGGATGCCGAGGAGTTCTCCCGGCTCCCGGTCACCGCCCCGCATCGGGTCCTCGTGCTGGTGCGACGGCCCCCGCCGGCGGCGCGGACGACCCCGGCCACGCCGGGGGCGCCGCTGATGCCGGGCCGGCGGTGTACCGGGACCCCGCCTTGTTTCCGTGGCAGCGCCAGCCTCGGGCGCCGGCGCCGGTTCCGGGGCCGCGGAGGTCCCGGGGCCTGGCGTTGCAGCGGCAGTCCGGTCCGCTCGAGCGGATGTGGACTCGGTCGCCTCGCCCCCAGCGCCTGCGGTTTCTTCGGGTGTAATGTGATCGGTCACGGTCGTTGCACCTTCCGGAAGAACGCCTTCCAACTTGAGCGGTCGTACGGACCCCGCCGGGCCTGCTGGTCCCTCGACGGCGAAGGTCGGCCCCTTCGCACGGGTAGGAGTCTTGCGCAGACATCACCCGGGAGCGGGCCTGAGGGTCCGAAAAGCGTGCCGCGCGGAGCATCATCACGCGTTGGTGGTACAGCGCGGCACCGATGTAAACAAGATTCACTTCCGTCGCGCCGTTGGCAAGTGCCGGGAGAATGACAGCCGGGAGAATGGCGGCCATTGGCTGGCAAACTCGCCCGTGCTGCCCCGCTTCACCGCGAGCGGATGCGGCAGCGTCCCCGCCATTGCTGTCCTCGTCTCCCCGCGCACCTGTCCCGATATCTGGACAGGAACCCGGCCACCCGAAGTGACATCCTCCGCTAGATTACTGTAGAATAACAAGTTAGCAACATGCGGGATTCTGGCACGGTGAATGCATCATGGGGTTGGCGAACCCTGTTTCGGGAGGTGTTGACATGAAGAACACGAGACGAATCCTGGTGTCGGCCGCACTGCTCGCCCTTCCGGCGGCCGCGACGGCGCAGCTGACGGGCCATGTGTCGATAGGCATCGGTCTGGCGACGTGGAACAATCCCGCTGCGTGGGCCGGGTCCGGAATCGGCCTGGCCCACCACTCTGTTCACGATGGAGGCTACGCGGGTGTACGCTTTTCCGCAGGCCTCGGCTTTTCGAGCTACGGCGGCGGCGATGGCTACGGTCATCATCACGGCTGGGGTCACTACGACTGCCGGGACTACCTGTGGTACGAGGTATGGTACGAGCCGTGGATCGATTGCGATCCGTACCACCCGATGGGCTACTTCGGACCCTGGTGGGGCTGGCATCGCCCGGCGTGGGGGTTCTTCGGGTTTTTCGGCTGGCCGTCGTACCGGGTCGTGCACCATCACTGGTACGGATTCCCGCCGTTCCGGTACGGTGGATGGAGCTGGTATTCCAACCACTACGGCTGGGGCTGGGACCGGTACCGGTACCGTTACCGGCCGCCGATTCGCTACGTGCATGATCCGTACGACGGGGGCGGATATGCGACGCCGCGCGGATACCTGTCGGGCCGGCGTGCGACGCCGCGCGGCGACACCGGCGGGGACCGAATCGTGCGGGGCTCTCCTCTCTTCGGTCCCCGCTACAAGGAGAATCCGCGGAAGGTCGTTCCCCGGGGCGGCGCCAAGGCCGCGACGACACGCGCGGGAACTCGTCCGGATAGCAGAACCGACGTGCCCAGGACCAGAGGGACCCCGACCAGGACCGCAAAGCCCAAGACGACGCGCACCACGCGTCCGAAGCTGACAACCCGTCCCGTGACCACAACCCGGGTCCGGCCCACGTCTACGCGAGGGTCGACCCCAAAGGCGAAGCCCAGGAGCGGGCGGACCACGCCCACGGTCAGAGTACCCACGCGGCGCACGACGCCTGTGGTGCGCCCGCCCACAACCGGGCGGCGCACGCCTACCGCGCGCCCCACCCGTACCCGAATCCCTGCGCCGAAGGCAAAACCAACCTCCAGGCGCTCCACCGCCAAGGCGCGTCCGGCCCCGTCCAGGCGATCCGCGCCCAAGGTCCGGCCGGCTCCCTCGAAGCGGCCTGCGTCCAAGCCCAGGGCGTCCGCCCCCAAGCGGGCACCAAAGCCCAAGGCGTCTCCCCCGAAACGGCCACCGGCCAAACCCAAGGCGCGTCCGCCGTCGAGGCGCTCAGGCGGTTCAAAGAAGCCCCCCCCGAGGCGAGGAGGCAAGGACTGATCCACCAGGGTCGATTCTTCTTCCGAACCTCATCTGCATCCCGCAGATGTCAAGTGGTCTTTACAAAATGTAAAGACCACTTGACACTTAAGAGCCCTTGGAACCGCGTACGGGGACACCGTCCTTGACCAGCGACGTCAGGGGGCTCGCACCCATCCAGTAGCATAGCTCCGCCGGGTCGGCGACGCGCCACAGGGCCAGGTCGGCGCGACGTCCAGCCTCCAGCGTTCCGCGGTCGCGTTCCAGGCCCAGGACCCTCGCCGCGGCGGCGGTGAATCCCAACAGCGCCTCCTCGGGGGTGAGTCCGAAGAGGATGCACCCCAGGTTGAGAATCATCCCCACGTTGGTGATCGGCGACGAGCCTGGGTTCGCGTCGGTGGCGAGCGCCATCGTCACGCCGGCCCGGCGCAGGGTGGCGACGGGCGGCCTGCGGTCCGCCCCCAGGGTGTAGGCCGCGCCCGGGAGGAGGACCGCGCACACATCCGCCTCCGCCATCGCTTGGACACCGTCGGGGGACAGGTATTCGAGGTGGTCCGCGGAGTGGGCCCCCACGGCGGCGGCCAGCGCGCCCCCGCCCAGGTCCGAGAGCTGGTCGGCGTGGAGACGGCCGTGCAGCCCCGCCTCGATCCCGGCCTCGAGGATCGCGCGGGACTCGTCCGGGGTGAAGGCGATATCCTCGCAGAAGACGTCGATGGCCGTCGCGTGGCCCTGGTCGAGCGCGGCCGGGATCATCTCGTTCAAGACGAGGCGTACGTAGTCGTCGCGACGGCGCGCGTACCCGGGCGGGACGGTGTGCGCGGCCAGCAGAGTGGGCGAGATATCGGCGGTGACACTACGCGCGAGTCCGGCGGCCACATCGAGCATTCGCAGCTCCGTGTCCAGGTCGAGGCCGTAACCGGACTTGACCTCGATGGTGGTGACGCCCCAGGCGGACAGCTCCCCGGCGCGTGCGGCGGCGCGCAGGGTGAGGTCCTCGTCCGACGCGGCGCGGGTGGCGCGCACCGTGGACATGATGCCTCCGCCCGCGCGCGCGATCTCGGCGTAGGACTCGCCCCGCAGACGGCGGCGGAAGTCTCCGGTCCGGTCGCCACCGAAGACGATGTGCGTGTGGCAGTCGATGAAGCCGGGGGTAAGCCAAGCGCCACCGCAGGGGATCACCTCGGAGGCGAGGCGCTCCGGCGGCGCGGCGAGGTCGGCGGCGCGTCCCACCCAGGCGACCCTGCCTCCGCTGGCGGCGATCGCACCGTTCCGCACGATGCCTAGCGAGGGGTCGGTCATGGTGGCCAGGTGGACATCGGTCCAGAGGCGGTCCCATCGGGTTTCGGGCATGAGTGGTCGGCCGCCTCCCTCCGGGCCAGATTGATGCACGCGCGATTCGCTGGATCGCAAGATGGACGGTTACGCGCGCGGTCGGCAAACGCCACCCGCTTCGTGAAACTCCGCGTATGCTGAGGGAGGAAGACAGTGTCGCCGATGGACCCCCCCCGCCGCGCCTTCCGCTTCGAGCGGCTCCTGGCAGGAGACCGCTGGGCGCGCGATGTCCGGGTCGAGGTGGACACCGCCGGCCGGATCGCGTCGCTCAGGACGGACGGTGCGCCGGACGGGTGCGAAACGGTGACGGGATGGGCGGTGCCGGGAGTGCCCAACGTACACAGCCATTCGTTCCAGCGGGCGCTCGCGGGCCTCGCCGAGGGACGGGGACCGGACTCGTTCTGGGGTTGGCGCGAAGTGATGTACGCGTTTCTGGAGCGGCTGACGCCGGACGATGTGGAGGCGATCAGCGCGCAGCTCTACGTCGAGATGCTGAAGGCGGGCTTTACCTGTGTGGGCGAGTTTCATTATCTGCACCACCCGCCGGGAGGGGGCCGGTACGAGGATCCGGCCGAGATGAGCCGCAGGATTCTGGCGGCGGCGCGGACCGCGGGGATCGGGCTGGTGCACCTGCCGGTGGTGTATGAGAGGGGAGGGTTCGGGGGGGAGGGGCTGGAAGGCGGACAGCGGCGGTTTCGGATGGATTTGGAGGGGGTGGGGCGGATGCACGACGAGTTGGCGGGGGACTTCGCGGCGGCGGGCGCGGGGCTCGGGTGGGCGTTGCACAGTCTGCGGGCGGTGTCGGAGGGGTCGGTGGGGCGGGTGGAGGAGTTGGTCGGGGGATCGCAGATGCCCGTGCACATCCATGTGGCCGAACAGGAGAGGGAGGTGCGCGAGTGTCTGGCGGCACGCGGGGCACGGCCGGTCGAGTGGCTGCTCGGCCGCGCTCCGGTGGACGAGAGGTGGTGCCTGGTACACGCGACGCACGTCAACCGGGAGGAGATCGCGGCGGTGGCGGGGTGCGGGGCGGTGGTGGGGCTCTGTCCCACGACGGAGGCGAATCTGGGGGATGGGCTGTTCCCGCTGGGAGAGTTCGCGCGGGCCGGGGGGCGGTTCGCGATCGGGACGGACAGCCACGTGTCGCGCAGCCCGGTGGAGGAGTTGCGGTTGCTGGAGTATGGGCAGCGGTTGGTGACGAGGAGCCGGGCGGGGTTGGGGGGCGGGGGGCGGGAGGAGGGTGTGTTGGGCGGGGCGGGAGGCGCCTTGCTGGCGCACGCGTGGTCGGATGGTTGCCGCGCGCTGGGGTGGGAGGGGGGAGGGGTGGAGATCGGGAAGCGGGCCGATGTGGTGGTCCTGGATGCCGGGCACCCGGCGCTGGTGGGGCGCGAGGGGGCGGCCGTGCTCGATTCGTGGGTTTTTTCGGGGACCGAGACCCCCGTGCGGGACGTGATGGTGGGGGGGGAGTGGGTGGTGACGGGGGGGCGGCACGTGCGTGAGGAGGTGGTGGCGGGGGCGTTCAGGGCGTCCGCCGGCGCTACCCCAACGGAATCCTGATCCCCTTCGCCCGCGCCGTGGCCAGCGCCTCCTCGTAGCCCGCGTCCGCGTGCCGGGCCACGCCCAGCCCGGGGTCGTTGGTGAGCACGCGCTCGATCCTGGTGCGCATTTCCGCGCTGCCGTCGGCCACGAGCACCTGGCCCGCGTGCAGCGAGTCCCCGATCCCCACCCCGCCCCCGTGGTGGAACGACACCCAGCTCGCGCCCGACGCCGTGTTCAGCAGCGCATTCAGGACAGGCCAGTCGGCCACCGCGTCGGTGCCGTCCTTCATCCCCTCGGTCTCACGGTATGGAGACGCGACCGAGCCCGTGTCCAGGTGGTCGCGCCCGATCACGATGGGCGCGGTGATCTCGCCGCTGGCGACCAGATCATTCATGGCCATCCCGAAGCGCGCCCGCTCCCCCTGCCCCAGCCAGCAGATGCGCGCCGGCAGCCCCTGGAAGGCGACCTGTTCGCGCGCCATGCGGATCCAGCGGCAGAGGTGCCCGTCGCCGGGGAACATCTCGAGAACCAGATCGTCGGTGCGGTGGATGTCTGCGGGGTCGCCCGAAAGCGCCACCCAGCGGAAGGGCCCCTTGCCCTCGCAGAAGAGGGGGCGCACGTAGGCCGGGACGAAACCGGGATAGGCAAAGGCGTCCTCGAATCCGGCCTCCCGCGCGTAGCCACGCAGGTTGTTGCCGTAGTCGACCGCCACCGCACCCCGCCTCATCATCTCCACGATCGCTTCGCAGTGCCTGCGGATCGATTTCATCGAGTGTAAGCGATATTCGTTTCGATCACGATTTCGTAAGACGGTTGCCTCATCGATCGAGAAACCGCAAGGCACGTACCCGTCCACCGGGTCGTGCGCCGAGGTCTGGTCGGTGACGATGTCGGGGTTCACCCCGCGCTCCAGCAGCTCCGGAAGCACCTCGGCGCAGTTGCCCACCAGCCCCACCGACACCGCCTCCCCCGCCCCCGCCGCCCCCAGCACCCACGCGATCGCATCGTCCAGGCTGCGCGTCATCCGGTCGCAGTAGCGCGTCTCGATCCGCCGCCGGATACGCTCCTCGTCGACCTCCACCACCAGAATCGCCGCCCCGTTCATGGTCGCCGCAAGCGGCTGCGCACCCCCCATCCCCCCCATCCCCCCGGTCAGGATCCAGCGCCCCGCGAGCGACCCGCCGAAGTGGGTGCGCGCCATCGCCCCGAAGGTCTCGTAGGTTCCCTGCAGGATCCCCTGCGTGCCGATGTAGATCCACGAGCCCGCGGTCATCTGG
>JAPPGM010000091.1:40008-60446 GCA_028874995.1 Gemmatimonadota bacterium
CACCTCCGGGTCGAGGTTGTTCATGAGCATCCTGAGCGCGGCCTCCTGGGTCCAGCCCCGGCAGCGCAGGGCGGGGCCGCGGGGGGCGCGGACGGTGCGGGTCGCCGGGGTCGCCGCGGAGGCGGGAGGACCCTCGGGCGGGTGGCGTGTCGTCGTCGGTTCCATTTTCGATGTTTTCTCCTATCGGGGACCTGGCAATCCGTGGGGGAGTCCGCGCGAACGCCGGGGCTTCCTGCCCATTGGGCCGTCAGATGTCGGCGTGGGCCAACGCGCCCTCCCGCACCAGGTCGGTGAGCGAGGCGATGTCGCCGCTCAGTACGCGGTCCTCGTCAAGCCGGGCGACTCGCGTCCGCGCGGCTTCCAGCGCCTGCTCCACCCCGTGTCCGGCACGGAGCGGACGATGGAACTCCACGGCCTGGGCGGCGCACAGCAACTCGACTGCGAGAACCGTCTCCAGCAGCTCGACGGCGCGGCGGACCTTCCGCGCCGCGGCCATCCCCATGGAGACGTGGTCTTCCTGCGAGGCGCACGTCGGGACCGAGTCCACGCTCGCCGGGTGCGCCAGAACACGCATCTCGGAGAGGGCGTCGGCCGCTGTGACCTGTGCCACCATCAGACCGGAACGGGTCCCCGGGGCAGGCGTGAGAAAGGCGGGAAGGCCGGATAGGTCGGGGTTGAGCATGCGATCGATGCGGCGTTCGCAGATGGAGGCCAGGTCGGCCGCCGCGATGGCGACTAGGTCGAGGCACTGGGCGACGACCTGTGCGTGGAAGTTGCCGCCGCTGAGGACCTCCGCGTTGGCCGAAGACAGCGTCTCTTCTCCGCCCGGGTCCGCCTCGGGCACTTCGGGCCCCCTGGCCCCGGTCGACCCCCTGTCGCCTTGCACCGGCACGACCAGCGGGTTGTCGGTGGTCGAGTTGACCTCGGTGGCGAGGATGCGGCGGGCGTACCCGCACGCTTCGCGGGCCGCGCCGTGCACCTGCGGCATGCAGCGCAGCGAGTAGGCGTCCTGTACCCGGGGATCGCCCGTGCGGTGCGACTCGCGGATCTCGGAACCTTCCAGCAGCGACCACAGGCGGCGCGCGCACTCGACCTGGCCGGGATGGGGACGGGCGGCATGAATCTCCGGCCGGAAGGCGTCCGGAGTCCCCCTGAGACCCTCGAGGGACATCGCTCCCGCGACATCCGCGGTGTCCAGGGCCCGGGCGAAGCGGCGCAGCGCCAACAGCCCGATGCCTGTCGTGGCCTGGGTGCCGTTGAGGAGCGCCACCGCTTCCTTCTCGAGGAGCTCCAGCGGGGCGATGCCCACCCCCGCCAGCAACTCCGCCGCCTCCCCTTCACGACCGCCCACCTCCACCCCACCCTCCCCCATCAGCGCGAGCGCGATGTGGGCCAACGGCACCAGGTCGCCGCTGGCACCCACCGACCCCGTCTCGGGCACGACCGGATGAACACCCCGGTTCAGCAGTTCGATCAGCCGCTGCACCACCACCGGACGGCACCCGGACTGCCCCCGGGCCAGCGTGTTGGCGCGGAGCAGCATGATCGCGCGGACCTCGGCGGCCGGAAGCGGCGCCCCCGTCCCCGCCGCGTGACTGCGGACCATGTTGCGCTGCAACGCGCGCTGCTCGTCGCGCGGGATCCTCACGTCGGCGAGCCGCCCGAAGCCGGTGTTCACGCCGTATACCGGACCCTCCCCTGCGACGAGGCCTTCCAGGAGAGTCCTCGACGCGCGGACGCGCCCGGCCGCCTCGTCCGCCAGCCGCACCGAAACCCTGTCCCGCGCCACGGCCTCGACCTGTCCAAGCGTGAGCGAATTGCCATCGATGGTGATCATGCGGCCGGTCCCGCCCGCCGTCGTCTCCCGCGAAGCTCCCGCAGCGCCTCGAATTCCCCCCGCGTCAGCGTGCATTCCTCATCCTTCCACCCCTCCTCCAGTTCCACGCCCAGCCCGTCGGCCAGGCGGTTCACGTAGTTGTAGTATGCCACGACCTGGCAGATATCCAGTATGCCGCGGTCGTCGAAGCCCGCGGCTCGCAGCGCCTCGATGTCGCCCGGGGTCATCCCTCCCGGGTCGCGGGTCAGCTTGACGGCGTAGTCGAGCATGACGCCGTCCGCCGCCCCCAGCGACGGCGGTCTGGAACCCCGGGCCAGCGCGCGGCCCAGCGCCGGCGATCCGGTCAGCCTACGGAGACCCGCTCCGTGATGGTTGACTCAGTAGAAGCAATCGTTCTCCGCGGAAACGATGACGGCGATCATCTCGCGCTGGACCCGGGAGAGCGGCGACGGCCCGGCCATGAGATGCCGGTAGAGGTCGTAGTGGTGCTCCATCGACGGCGGATTCAGCGAGTGGATCCGCAGGATGTTGTCCAGCGTCCCCCGGGCGTCGGCGTAGCGATCGTACAACTCCAGGAGGCGGGGTTCCGCGTCGGAGGCTGCGATGTATCGTATGTATGCCATGTTTCGTTGGTCGGATTGCCAGCGGGAAAAGCTACCGACAGCTTGATGACTGAGCCAACCAACCGGAGAGAGTCGATGTTCAAGTCGAGGCATGTTCAGCCCAGGGTCTGCGGTACGGCGCTGGCAGCGTTGGTGACCGCCGCCGTCGCCCCAGCCGCGGCACAGGACGAATTCGGACGCATGGTCGCGGTGTCCGGCGCGACGGTCATCGTCGGCAAGCCGGGCGCGGCACGCGGTCCGGCTGCGCTCTACCGGTTCGAGCGGGACCGGTCGGGGGCCTGGGTGTTGACGGGCACAATCTCGCCGCCTGGCACGGCCGGCAGCGGACATCGGCTGGCGCCTTCCATCCAGTGGAAGTGGGAGCGGCTGGTCGTAGGGTCGGCGGACCCCGACGTTCGCTTCGGAGCCCACCTGTTCGAGGACACGCGCAACGGTCTGGTGTATGAGCGCGGGCTTGAGGTTGTCCGCCCCCCCACCCCCCAGCCGGCAGCCCACCCCGGTGGCCCGGGCGGGGCGGCGGTGGACTTCGCGGGAATCATGCGGATCCTGCAGCCACCGGTCAGAACGGTCGCACTCTACCGCGACAGGGTGGCGGTGTCGGTCACGGGCGATGGTGCCGGCACCGGCGGAGTGCAGCTCTTCCAGCGGAATGGCAGGCGGGGGTGGGGTGCGCCTTCCGTCCTGCCCTTGCCAGGGCCCGCGTCGGAGTATCCGGACTTCGGGGCGGCCCTGGCCGTCAACCGCGACGCCGTACTCGTGTCCTCCCCCGGCGCGGAGGGCGATGGCAGGGTGTTCGTCTACCGCCCCCGGGACAGTGAGCTGGGCAACTTCACAATCGCTCCCCCCGACTCGCTGCAGGCGGGCGCACGGTTCGGAGCCGCGCTGGTGGTCGAAGGCAGCCGCCTGCTGATCGGCGCTCCCGGAGCACGGCACGGTTCCGGGCTCGTCTTCGCATACCGGCGGTTCAACAACGGAGAGTGGGAGTTTCACGAGGTGCTTTCGGCCGATTCGGCGGAAGGGGTGGAAGCGGCGGCAGTGGTGGAAGACGCGGCAGAACCGGGTGACGCTGTTTCGGCGGGCGCCTTCGGCACCGCCATCGCCCTGCTCGGCGACGAACTCTGGGTCGGGGCGCCTCAGGCGCGGTCGGGATCGGGGCGCGTGTACCGTTTTCGTCTGGTCGACGGCGACTGGCAGCCCTCACCCCTGGACCTTCCGGAGGCAGGGCCGGCCGCGGCCCTCGGGTCGGCGATCGCGCTCGGGGCCGGCGCCGCGGTTCTGGGCGCTCCGGGAACGGACGGGAGCTACGGCGCGGCCCTGGTGTTCCAGCGCGAGCCCGGCGGCCCCTGGAGCGAACCCGAGTGGGTCCGCCCCGGTCCGGGCCCGGGCGCAGTGACGGAGGGCGAGGTGCGCTGCGACGAGGGTGCCGCGGCGGGCTTCTCCTGCGAGGGCGTGGATCTGCTCGCCTTCCTGCCCACCTCCGCGATCGGCGGCGAGCCGTGGGAGCGGGTCAGCGACGTCTGGGGATGGGCGGATCCGGAGACGGGACGCGAGTACGCGCTGGTGGGACGGAGCGGCGGGGCGGCGATCGTCGACGTGACCGATGCGGCCGCCCCCCGGTACGTCGGCGTGGTTCCCGCCAACCCCAGCGGCGCCCGCGACCTGAAGGTCTATGCCGACCACCTCTTCTTCACCGGCGACGGGGCCGGCGACCACGGCCTGGTCGTCTTCGACCTCACTCGGCTGCGGGACGCGCCCGCCGAACCCTCGCGGTTCGAGCCCGACGCGGTCTACGACGGCATCGCCAGCGCCCACAACCTGGTCCTCGACCCGGAGAGCGGCTTCGCATTCCCCGTAGGGGCCAGCGGCGGCGGGCAGACGTGCGGAGGCGGGCTCCACATGGTGGATGTGCGGGAGCCGAAGTCACCCGTTTTCGCGGGCTGCTTCACCGACACCGAAGGACTCATCTACCAGGGACGCACGCACGACGCCCAGTGCGTGGTCTACCGGGGTCCCGACGAGCGCTTCCAGGGCAGGCAGCTCTGCTTCGCGTCGAACGAGACCGCGCTCAGGATCATCGACGTCACCGACAAGGAGGCGCCCGCCCCGATCGGCACGGCCACCTACCCCGGGCTCGCCTATGTGCACCAGGGATGGCTCACCGACGATCACCGCTACTACTACCTCGACGACGAACTCGACGAGCTGGTGGGCACGACGCCGAGGACTCGGACCTACATCTTCGATGTCGGAGAGCTTGACGACCCCGTTCTGGTCGGCAGCGTGGACGGGCCTTCCGGGGCCACCGACCACAACCTCTACGTGAAGGGGGACCGGATGTACCAGGCCAACTACCAGGCCGGATTCCGTCTCCTGGACATCAGCGACCCCGAGGCCCCCGTCGAAATCGGCTGGTTCGACACAACGCCCTACGAGGGCGACCCGCCGGGGTTCGTGGGCGCGTGGACGGCGTACCCCTTCTTCGAGAGCGGCACGGTGATCGTGACCAGCATGTACGAGGGGGTTTTCCTGCTGAAGCCCCGCCCTCGGCGGCTGATCCCGTAGCGCGGGGGAAACCCGGGGGGACAACAAGTCCCCCCTTGCCTGGACAGAGGCGCCGGGCGGATTCGAACCGCCAAATGGAGGTTTTGCAGACCTCTGCCTTACCCCTTGGCTACGGCGCCGACACGAACCGGCGACCCCCACCTTGGCAAGGTGGTGCTCTACCAACTGAGCTATTCCCGCGGCTTGAACCGTTCGCGCGGCAACCTGGCCTCCCTGGAAGGTCATCCAATGGACCGAACTCCGCCGAATGGGACTACAACCCTAGGGATGGCCGCACACCGTGTCAAGCGCTGAACGGTGGTCTGCGCGCACGGTTCGCCAGCCGGGCGGGCGGCATTATCTTGTCTCCCGGACCCCCCGCGGAGCGGCCGCCCGAACGCGGGGCCAACGACAACCCGGATGCGCCGTGCACCGTACCTCAATCAACCGACCAGCCCGTCGGAAAACTCACCGCGACAATCGACCGGCGACAAATCCGGACGTATTCGTTCCCAGGCTGCTTGCAGTCCTTCTCTGCGCCACGCTCGCACCCGCGTTCGTCGCCGCCCAGGAGCCGTACTCGCCTCTCGTCCCACGAGGCAAGCTCCGCCTTGGAATCCTGGGAGAATACTCGTCCTGGTCCTCCCGGTACCGGACCTGGACGGAAGGGTCATCGACCAGAGGCGGATTGGAAGTGCTCGGCGATCCCTTCTCCGACGCCGCGGACACCCGGGTGTTCCCCCTCCTGAGTCCGACCGAGGAAGCGGTGCGCGAGGCGCTGGGCGAAGACTACGCCATCAGCCTGGGGACGATGACCTCGTTCATGGAGAAGAACACCGCCCGGGTTCCCCTATCGCTCGACGTGGGCATCTTCGACTGGCTGACGGCCGGCGTGGTCGTCCCGGCTGTCCAGCCCGAGACCGAGTTCGCCTTTCACTTCGAGGCGGATTCGACCGGGGCCAACGCGGGGTTCGGGCCGGGCGGGGGGGCGGCCTCCGGTTTCCTGTCGGGTCTCGGGACATCGATCGACGCGTTCGGCGCCTATCGCGACGCGGCCTGCTCCGCCGATCCGTCGTCTCCGGAGTGCACGGACGCAACGGCGGTGCTGGACGACGCGTTGAGCTTCCAGAGCGGGCTCACCGCCATGTACGGGACCATGTTCGCACCGCTCGGCTGGTCCGCGGCCGGCGTGGCGCTGCAGGCACGCCTGAGCTCGGTGGCAGCGGCCTTCGAGGCTGCCGGGGTTACCGGCGTCCCCGCATCCATGCCCCTGGCGAACACCTTTCTCACCATGGAAGAGATTCTGGAGATGGTCACCGAACCGGCCTTCGGGATCGGCGCGGCGCACCCCTTGGGTCAGTGGCGGGCTCTGTGGGGACTGGGAGACATCGAGGTGCGGACCGACGCGCGGCTTCTGGAGTCCGGGGAGCCGGACGGTCCCCGCCACATCGTCGCGGGTGCGGGCGCGCGGGTCCGTCTTCCCACGGGAACGCAGGACGACCCCGCCAACTTCCTCGATGCGGCCACCGGCGATGCACAGATCGACGTGGAACTCCGTGGCTGGATGAACGGGCGCTGGACCGGCAGGTTCGGTCTCTGGGCCGACATCCGCTATGGCATCCAGCTGCCGGGAACCACCGAACGGCGCGTCTTCGACCCCAACTACACCTTCGCGCCGATGTCCTCGCAGCTTCAGCTGGACTGGAATCCGGGGGACTACCAGTTCGTCGAACTGTCCCCTTGGTTTCGGGTGGCGGAATCGCTGACGGCGGTGGCCGGCTACCGTTACTACCGCAAGGGACGGGACAGCTTCACGAAGGCCGCCGCGGATGCAACCGGGTCCGTACAGGGCGCCGGCGCGCAGGATCCGGAGATCCTGGTTCCCCACAGCGGCGCTTCGTCCAGCCGCGTGACCTTCGGGATGGTGTACAACCGGGCCGGGACGGGACGGGACGGAGCGACGGGGGGGCCGCTCGAGATCCGCCTGCTGTACCGGGGGGTCGTGGGGGGGGGCGGCGGCAACGTGCCGAAGGCGGGGTCGATCGAGGCCGGGTTCCGGTTCTTCAGGGGGTTGTGGGGAGGGTAGCCAGCAACTCCCTGGCGTGATCCAGTGAAGGCACCGATTCCGGGTCGCCTCCCAGCATGCGGGCGATCTCACGAACCCTCTCCTTCCCGGCGAGACGCCGCAGCCCCGTCACCGTCGTGCCCTCCGCGGCCCGCTTCTCCACGAGCAGATGGTTGGTAGCCCGCGCGGCGATGCGCGCCAGGTGGGTCACCACCAGCACCTGCCGCCCGCGCGCCACCTCCTCGAGCCGCTCCCCCACCCTCCCCGCCACCACCCCGCCGATCCCGGCGTCGATTTCGTCGAAGATCAGGGTGGGCAGGTCATCGATCCCGGCGAGCACCGACTTGAGCACGAGCATCACCCGCGACAACTCCCCACCCGACGCGATCCGTGACAGCGGTGCCGGGGGAAAACCGGGATTCATCGTCGCCATGAAACGCACGCGTTCGCGTCCGCGTGCGGTGGGGGCGGCGAACTCCTCGAAGCACACCTCGAAGCGCGCGCCTTCGAGACCGAGCCCGGGGAAGGCGTCCATGGCCTCCCGGGAAAGCCTGTCTCCCGCTTCCCGGCGCGTCCGCGACAGCCTGGCGGCCGCCGTTTCCCAGCGCGCTTCGGCGCGATCGAGCTCACGGCCGATGGCCTCGGCGTCGAAGTCGGCCGAATCGAGCTCGTCCAGTTCGCGTTGCAGCGCCTCACCCTTCCCGATGACGTCGGCCAGCGCGGGGCCGTACTTGCGCTGCAAACGTTCGAGAAGCGCCTGCCGTTCGCGCAGGGACTCCAGCCGCGCGGGGTCGTGGTCGACGGCCGCGGCGTAGTGCGCGAGTTCGGCGGCCGTGTCGGAGACCTGGTGATAGGCATCCTCCAGGGCGGACGCGAAGGACGTGAGGGTGGGGTCGGTTTCGCCGAGGCGGCGCACGCGGGCGGCCGCATCGGCGAGACGGTCGGAGACCGAGTCGTCGTCGGCCTGGAGGACCTCATGGAGGGCGTGAGTCTCGCGGGCCAGTTGATCCGCGTTGGCAAGCCGATTGGCCTCGGTGCGCAGCTCTTCGTCCTCTCCCGCCCGGATCTTCGCTCCCAGGATCTCGCCGAGCTGGAAGCGGACGAAGTCGGCCCGGCTCTCCAGTTCGCGCCTGCGCTCCTCCAGCGCGGCGGCCCTCTGCCGCAGGCGCGCGATCCGCCGGAACGCCGCCTCCACCTGCGCCGCCAGATCCTCGCACCCGCCGAAGGCGTCCAGCACCGTCCGCTGAAAGTCCCCCGACAGGAGCCGCTGGTGCTCGTGCTGTCCATGAATATCCACCAGCAACGACCCGATCCGGCGCAGGACACCCGCAGTCACCGGCGACCCGTTCACCCATCCACGGCTCCGCCCCTCGGCGCGCACCTCGCGGCGCAGGATCAGGTGGCCGTCTTCGGCCTCGATTCCCAGTTCTCCGAGCAGATCAGCGACCTCGTCCCGTCCCCGGACCCCCACCACCCCCTCCACAAGCGCACGCCCCTCGCCACTTCGCACCACGCCAGCCGAGGCGCGCCCCCCCAACAACACCTCCACCGCGTCGACCACGACGGACTTTCCGGCCCCGGTCTCCCCCGTCACGACATTGAGTCCTGCTTGAAGCGCCGCGGATAAGTCTTTCAATACTGCGAAGTTCCGGATTCTTAGCTCAATCAGCATGATTACCGAATATGGGGTCGTCCAGCGGGCGCCGACATGGCCGAATGGGGCGTCGGCGCGCGGAGGAGACCCGTGCTACCCACCGTCGGCAGGCCTTGCCGCCCAGTTCAGCTTCTGCCGCAGCGTGGCAAAGAACGAATGCCCGGGCAGCCGAACCAGGCGGGTCCTTACGGCGCCCATGCGCACCACGACGCGGTCGAGGTGCCCTACGGGACCACCCTCCTGCCCGTCGGCCGTCAGAAACAGGGGTTCGCGACGGTCGAGGGCGGTGACGGTGATCTCCTCCCGGCCGGGTACGACGAGCGGACGGACGGCCAGAGTGTGCGGCAGAATGGGCGTGACCAGGAAGCAGTTCATCTCCGGAACCACGATCGGGCCGCCCGCCGACAGCGAATAGGCCGTGGATCCGGTGGGCGTGGCCAGAATGACGCCGTCCCCCGAGAAGCTCCCGATCTCGTCCGGCTCGTCCTGTGGCCCCACCCGCAGGTCGAGCAGCAGCACCCGCGCCGCGCCCGCGTTGTGAACCACGACATCGTTGAGAACCCTGTATGCGTCACGGACCTCTCCCTCCGGTGAACGGACCTCAGCCTCCAGTGTCCTCCGTTTCTCAATGGCGTAGCGGCCACCCAGCACCTGGCGCAGACCGCTCGCGGTGCCCTCAGCCGACACCGAGGTGAGGAATCCCAGGCTGCCGAGGTTGATGCCCAGGACGGGAATGTCCCGCCCGAAGACCGAGCGCGCGGCTCTCAGCAGCGTGCCGTCACCGCCCAGCGAGATGAGGAGGTCGATGTGTTCACGACCCACGTCCACCGTATCCACGCCGGGGACCATTGCGGCGAGCCTCGGTTCCACCGCGACGGAGGCACCGAACTCGCGCGCGACCGCGGTGACTTCCTCAAGGGCGGTGCGGATCCGGTCGGGGCCCGCACCTTCGCGTCCCACGATCGCGAGGCGTCGAAACCGTGCGCTTGTCATCGTCTCCGCTCAACGATGTAGCGAGCGAGCTGTCGCAGCCGGGGGGCGGCCAGCCCCGCCCGGTCGAGCGCCGCCATTGCGCGGGCCACAAGTCGCCGGGCATGGGCACGGGCCCCCTCGACGCCCAGGAGCGCTACATAGGTCGACTTGCGCATCTCCGCGTCGGAAGGGCGCTTCCCGAGGACTTCCGCGGTCGCGGTGGCATCGAGCACGTCGTCTGTAACCTGAAAGGCCAACCCGATGTCCTTGCCGAATACTCCCAGCGCCACGAGCCGGTCGTCCGCGGCGCCGGCGGCCATCGCCCCCATTACGAGCGATGCCGCCAGCAGCGCCCCGGTCTTGAGGGCGTGCAATTCCACCAACTCGCCTTCGTCGAGCGAGCGTCCCTCGCCCAGCAGGTCGAGTGCCTGTCCTCCGATCATGCCCCCCGCCCCGGAGGCCTCCAGGAGGTAGGCGGCGATATCACGGGCCTGCTCTTCCGTGCGGCCCAGGGCGCGCGAGGCCGCGTACGCCTGCCTGGCGGCCCAGGGGATCAGCAGCGCACCCGCGGCGGTGGCCGTCCCGATTCCGTGAACCGTGTGGACCGTGGGGCTCCCCCGCCGGAGCGGTGCGTCGTCCATGCAGGGAAGGTCGTCATGCACGAGCGAGTAGGCATGGATGAGCTCGACCGCGGCGGCCAGGTCGTAGAGTGAACCGGCGGGCGGGGCCCCGACCTCTTCATAGGCCACGACCAGGAGAATCGGGCGGAGACGCTTCCCGCCGCTCAGGACGCCGGCGCGCACCGCCGCACCGAGCGAGGGCGAGACGCCGGACGCCAGTGCGTCCACGGATCGGCGCAATGCACGCTCGACCGGCTTGCGACGTGCTCGGAGGAAGTCGGCCAGGGAGCGGTCAGCCACCGTCCGTCCCCCCGTCGTCCCCGCCATCCTGCACACTCATTTCGCGCACGGCACCACCCTCGGGCCCGATCAGCTCCTCGACGCGCAATTCGATCCTGGCAAGCATCTCCCGGGCATGCCCCAGATGGGATACCCCCTCCTCGAAAAGGGCCAGGGCCTCGTCCAGATTCAGGGCGTCCGAGTCGAGCGCGGCAACGATCTCCTCGAGCCGCTTGAGCCGCGCGTCCAATCCGACGTCATCTGCCACGGTCGCCTCCTGTCAGATTCGCTGCGGTCGCGGCTTCCAGCGGCCGCCCGGTAGCCGCGCAGGGAACATACCCGTCCACCACGCGCAATCTGAAGTTCCGCCCCCGCGGTAAGTCCCCTGTCCCGCGCAGCAGCCTGCCGTCGAGTCCGAGGGGCACGGCGTACCCACGCGCCAGCGTCGACAGCGGCGACAGCGCGTCCAGCGCCGCGGCGGTCTCGGACAGGCGGCCGGCTTCCCGCCGAATCCGGACCCGCACGGAGTCGGCCATTCGCTGCCGCGCCGCCTCCAGCCTGTCACACGACCCCTCCACTCCCCGGCGGCCGCGCCGGAAGAGCGTGTCGCGCAACTGATTCAGCCACCAGCGCCGGGACCGCACCTGTCCGGTCAGGCCCCGTCCGAGTCTCCGGCCCATCGTTTCCAAACGCTTCGCCACCCACTGCCGATCGGGCGCCACGGCCTCGGCTGCGGCCGAAGGCGTCGCCGCACGCAGATCGGCCACCAGATCGCAGATCGTTACGTCGGTTTCGTGGCCCACCCCCGACACCACCGGCACCGGGCTCATGGCCACCGCCCGCGCAACCGCATCCTCGTTGAACCCCCAGAGGTCCTCGATCGAGCCACCGCCCCGTGCCACGATGATCACGTCCATTCCGGCGACTGCGGCCAGGGTCGAAACGGCATCCGCGATTTCGTCTCCCGACCCGACGCCCTGCACCCGGGTACCGCGCACGAGCACGCGCAGCCAGGGGGCGCGCCGCGCGATCACCGCCACGATGTCCCGCAACGCCGCGCCCGTCGGCGATGTGACGACGCCCACGGTCCGGGGGAAGTCCGGCAACGCCCGCTTGCGGCCCGGATCCGTTAGCCCTTCGGCGTCGAGCCGCGCCCGCAGCCGGTCGAAGGCGAGCTTCCACATGCCCCCCTCGCTCCCGGTCTCCAGCCTCGACACGACCAGCTGAAAGACGCCCCTTGCCTCGTAGAGGGTGAGGCCGCCGAGGACGCGCAGCGTCATCCCCTCGTCGGGGTCGGCCGGCAGCCGTGCGGCGTCGCGCCGGAACATGACGCAACGGAGTTGGGCCACTTCATCCTTGAGGGTGAAGTAGCAGTGGCCGGAACGCTGCCTGCGGAAGTTCGTGACTTCGCCGCCGACCCACAGACGGGGCAGGCCCTCCTCGAGGAGAAGGCGGGAGGCGCGATTGACCTGCCGCACCGTCCATACCCGCGGAGGAGGCGGCTCGCGGGTCTCGGGAGGGCCGTCGACTCCGCTGTCCGGCGGAGCGCGTTCCGTGAACAGATCGAGGGTGCGGTCGTTCACCGGCCCGCTTTCCGCAACCTGATCGCGGCTTCGACCGTGTTGGCGAGCAGCATGGCGATGGTCATCGGACCCACGCCGCCCGGCACCGGAGTGATCGCGGCGGCCACCTCGCCGACCCCTTCGAAGTCGACGTCCCCAACGACCCGGTAGCCCCGCTCGCGCGACGGATCGTCCACGCGGTTGGTGCCCACGTCGATGACGGTCACGCCGGGTTTGACCATCTCCCCGGTGATCGTGTTCGGGCGCCCCACTGCAACGATCAGCACGTCGGCGGTACGCGTGAGCGCGCCCAGGTCGGCGGTGCGGCTGTGGGCCACGCTTACCGTGGCGTTGCCGCCGGGGGCGCGGCGCAGCAGCAGCAGCGCCATCGGCTTGCCCACGATGTTCGACCGGCCCACCACCACGACATGCTTCCCAGAAGGATCGACGCCGCTGCGCAGCAGCATCTCGATGACGCCGCGGGGCGTACAGGGTGCCAGCACATTCAGGTCGCCGGTGGCCAGACGCCCGACATTCACGGGATGGAAGCCGTCGACGTCCTTCTCCGGGTCGATCGCCAGCAGGACCCTGGACTCGTCGATCTGGCTCGGCAGGGGCAGCTGGACCAGGATGCCGTGAATCGCGGGGTCGGCGTTGAGATTCGCGATCAGACCGAGCAGCTCGTCCTCGGTCGTGGACGCGGACAGCGTGATCTGCCGGGAGTGGATTCCAGCCTCGGCGGCCGCCCTGTTCTTCATGCCCACGTAGAGCCGGCTGGCCGGGTCGTCGCCCGCCAGCACGGTGGCGAGTCCGGGCACCAGTCCATCCCGGGCGAGATCCGCGACCTGCTCGTTGAGCTCGTCCCGGATCGCCCGGGCAATGTCCTTGCCTGAGATGATCTTTGCCGACATGTCTTTCCGTCTGGTTGAGGTATGCACCGGGGCGGGGCTCACCACGTGCGGTCAGCGAGCGAAGTCGATCGCCCGCGTCTCGCGAATGACGACCACCTTGATCTGGCCGGGGTACTGCAGCTCGCCTTCGATCTTTCGCGCCACGGTCTCGGAGATGCGCGTCATGTCCTCGTCCGACACCCGTTCCGGCCGAACCATGACCCGGAGTTCGCGCCCCGCCTGTATCGCGAAGCAACGCTCCACGCCGGGGTGTTCGGTCGCCAGCTCCTCCAGCTTTTCAAGCCGCTTGACGTACCCCTCGAACATCTCCCGCCTGGCCCCCGGACGCGCCCCGCTGATGGCGTCCGCGGCGGTGACGAGCCAGGCCTCCGCGTACCGGTGGGGCTCCTCGTCGTGGTGTGCCCGGATGGAATTGAGCACGACATCGGGTTCCTTGTACCGCTTGCAAAGACGATAGCCGAGTTCGACGTGGCTCAGTTCCTGCTCGTGGGTGAGCCCTTTTCCGACATCGTGCAACAGACCCGCCCGCCGGGTCAGCTGCACATCGAGCCCCATCTCGGCCGCCAGGTTCCCCGCCAGCACCGCAACCTCCCGCGAGTGGGCGAGCTGGTTCTGGCCGTACGAGGTGCGGAACTTCAGGTTGCCGAGGACCTTGACGATCTCGGCGTGCACGTTGTGGATGCCCAGCCCGTACAGCACCTCCTCGGCGGCCTCCAGCATCTCGGCCTCGACCTCGGTCTGGCTCGCGGCAACCGTCTCCTCGATGCGTCCCGGATGGATCCGTCCGTCCTCGATCAGTTTTGCCAACGCGACGCGTGCGACTTCGCGGCGGATGGGGTTGTACCCGGATAGAACGACCGCTTCGGGCGTATCGTCGATGATCACATCGATTCCGGTCGCCTGCTCGAAGGCCCGGATGTTGCGCCCCTCCCGGCCGATGATCCGCCCCTTCATCTCGTCAGACGGGAGCTGCACGACGGAGACGGTCAGCTGGGCGGCTTCGTCGGCGGCGATGCGCTGGACCGCCATCGCCACCAGCCTCTTCGCCTCGCGGTCGGCCGTACGCTGGGCCTCCTCGCGGATCTCCCTCACGTGGTTGGCGGCATCGGCCCTGGCCTCGTCCTGGAGGGCCTCGATCAGTTGGGCCTTCGCCTCTTCGGCGGTCAACCCCGACACGGCCTGGAGGCGCTCGTGCGCTTCAGCCATGGCCCGCTCCACGTCCGTCGCGCGCTCAGCCAGGTGCCGTTCCCGGTTCTTCAGGTCGCCGAGACGGCCATCCAGGGAGCGCGAGCGTTCCTCCAGGGCGTCCTGGCGGCGGTCGAGCTGATCCGACTTGCGGTCGGCGGCCTCGGTACGCTTGAGCAACCGGCGTTCGCCCCGCTCCAACTCCTCCCTGCGCCGACCCTCCTCCTCTTCCCACGACTCCCTCAGGCGGAACCGGGATTCCTGTGCCTCCAACTCGGCAGACCGGCGCAGGGTGTCGGCGGCGTCCCTGGCCCGTTTGCGGATCAGCGAGGCTTCGTCTTTTGCTGCTTCCTTCTCTCGGAGCTGCCGGGCCCGTTCCCGGCCTCTCGCCAGCATATACGCCAGAACCGCGGCGACAGCCACCGCACCGACCGCCAGGCCCATACCCAGCGGATCCATGTATCTTCTCCAAAACCGGAACGGCGTCCGGTCGTGTGACTCGTTGACGGCCGGGACCGGCCCACCCGGCCCACGGCTTCCTGGTTTGCGTGACTACAATAGTCCGGGCGCCAAAGCGCGCGCAAGCGTACTACCGAATCGTCCGTCCGCCCGTCCGGTCGTCCGGAACGAAGCGGTCACGGGCGGGCATCTCGACCGCCGCGAGGGACGCCGAGTCCATCACCGCATCCGCCGCAACGATCCCGCTGAGGTGGAGCACGTAGCCGACCACCGCGTAGACCTGGTCGTCGGTGAGCGTTCCGGGCGTGGTCTGGGGCATCGCCTTCCGCGTGTAGTCGAAGAGCGTCGTCGCGTAGGGCCAGTACCCGCCGACGGTCCTCCCGGTTGGCCACTGGTCCCACTCTCCGGCGCTGACGAGGCGGTCGTTCGGCCCCTCGGTGCCGGTGGGACCGTGGCATTGCAGACAGTAGGTCTCGTAGAGGAGCCGCCCTTCGGCGACCGAACCACTCCCGGGCGGCAGACCTTCGCCATCGGGTTTCACGTCGATGTCCCACCGGGCCACGCGGTCCGCCGACGCGGGTGCGCCGAATCCGAAGTGCTCCGGAGCATGGGGCGGGAGGCCGACCATCCCGGGTTCCTCCACGGCCGCGGGACGCGCCGGCTCCCCGGGCGAACAGGCCGTGAGCACCCCTCCCATCATCGCGACGGCCGCCGCAACCTGTCTCACAGCAGGTCTCCCAGCCCGAAGGTCACCGTCCCGTCCGCCGCGATCTTCCAGGCCCGCTGATGGTTCTGGTGATACGAGGTCCCCTCTCCCCGGGCCTCCCAGAGCTGGTTCACGGTGGGCTGCACATACCCCGTTTCGTCCGTGGCACGGCTCAGGATCACCGTCTCCCGGCCATCCCAGTTCCACAGGTGGCGGAAGCGCACGGTCGACTTCGACAGGATCGGCGGTTGTAGAGCGGCTTCGGCCCACGACCGGCCCCGGTTGGTGCTCACCTCGACACGGGTGATTCGCCCGCGCCCCGACCACGCCAGCCCTTCGATCTCCCACCATCCCCGCTCCGGAAGCACGTAGGGATACGACGGGAAGGTGATGATCGACTTCGCGTCCATCACGAAGCTGAACTGCCGCGCGGTCCCGTCCTTGAGGGGATCGGTGTAGCGAGAGGTCTCGTCCCGGGTCATGGTGGGCCGGTCGGTGACCTCGATTCGGCGCAGCCACTTGACCTGCGCGTTGCCTTCCCAGCCGGGGAGAAGCAGCCGTACGGGATACCCCTGTTCCGGACGGATCGCCTCGCCGTTCTGCACGTATGCCAGCATCGCGTCGTCCACGGCCTTGTCCAACGGGACGCTCCGCGACATGACGGCGGCATCGCTCCCTTCGGCAAGGATCCAGCTCGCGCCGGAACGCACCCCCACCTCCCGCAGGATGGTCGAGAGCATGACCCCGGCCCACTCGCTCGTGCTCAGCAGTCCATCGAGCTGCTGAGGCGTGATCCTGGTCGGCATGCGGTTGCGGTTGTAGGCGCCGCCGCCGTTGCCGGAACACTCGATGAAGCAGATGCGCGAGGTCTGCGGATACCGCTTCAGGTCCGCCATGCGGAAGACCGTCGGGCGCTCGACCATGCCGTGGACGAGCAGTTCGTGTTGCTCGGCGGCGATCTCGGGCACACCCGCGTGATGGCGCTCGAAGTGAAGGTCGGAGGGGGTGATCGTGCCGTGGAGATCCTGCAGCGGGGTGCGCGAGGAGCTGGACAGCGCCAGGGTCCTCAAAAGGCGGCGGGGTTGTTCGCCGGGAGCGCGCGTCCCCACCTCGGACACGAACCGCCCCGGGACCTTGGTGGGATCGGCCGGGGGGACCTGCGCCTCCCGGGTCGTGGCCTTGAGCGCGTCCCAGCGCGTCATGGCGAGGCCCGTGGCCGCCGTACCAGACGCAGCCGCGAGCCAGGCGCGCCGCGATATCCGCGGGCGTCCCCCGCTAGAAGTCCGTGGATAGACCCGCACGAGCACCGAGAGCGGCGAGGCGCCGGGGCGGCAAGGCGCGACGAAGGGGCGATAGCAGCGCTACTGGCCCGAGAAGCAACGCAGAGCGAAGTCTACGAGAGTAGAAATGTATACTATACATGACAAATTGTAATGTTAACATTACAGTGCGAACAGGCTGAGCGAAACGGTCGGCGCGGATGCATCGCCGGTCGAATGCCGTGCGGGGTTGTCCGCAGGCTGCTGAGCATCAGGCGGATTCCCCGGACCGTTTGTCGGCCAGCGCCTCCTCGATGCGTCGTGCCAGCGCCAGAGCCTGCTCCCTGAACTTCTCGCCCTGCTGCAACAGCTCGTCGGACAGTGAGAGCGCCGCCATGATGGCCGTCTTCCTCGCATCCATGTGGGCCCGGCCACCGATCTGCCGCATGCGTTCGTCGACGAGCGCCGCGCAACGGCGGGTGTATGCTTCGTCCGCGTCGGTCCGAAGCGTGTACTTGCTGCCCGCGATTTCGACCTGCACGGTCGTGACCGACCCGTGCTCCACGTCGGTCATTGTCTGTCCTCCAGGAAGCGGATGCTGGCTGCGATCCGTTCGACGCCCGCGCGGCCGAGTTCGATTCGCCGACGCAGATCCCTGTTTTCAGCCTCGAGCGACGCGACTCGCCGGGAGAGGGTACCCGGATCCTCCTCGCCCTCCACGAACTGCCTCAGCATCGCTGCGTTCTGCTCTGCCCGCTCCTCGGCCTCGGCCGCCCGTCGCCGGGCCGCGCGCACCTCGGCGACCGCCAGGTCAATGGCCGTCTCCAACGAGTCCAGTCCCGGCGCCGGGGAACCGGCCGACTGCTCAACGCCTCGCTTCGACACCGGTCTCCTCCTTGACTTTCCTGAGCACGCGCCGACAGGCCTTGTCGACTTCCCTGTCCGTCAGGGTTCGGCCCCGGGCGCGAAAACGCAAGCGCAACGCTACCGAACGCATGCCGACAGGTACGTCGCCGCCCTCGTAGAGATCGAAGACCTCCACCGCTTCGAGGAGCTTGCCGGCGCCCTTGCGGGCGGCCTCCAGAACCTTGCCCACCGCCGTTTCGGCGGGCACCAGAAAGGCCAGGTCACGCTGCACCGCGGGCTGGTCGGGCAGATCGCGCGCCGTCACCTCCGGCCGGGGTGCGGGAGAAGACGGCAATACCACCTCCCCCCCCACCACCACCCCCGCCCAGCGCGGCAGGTCCGTCGCCGCGGGGTCGATCTCCCCCGCCCACCCCACCACCTCACCCGATGCACTCTTCAGCACGTACCCCCGCCCCACCACATACGGCGCCTCCATCTCCCCATCGGCCGCCGGAGCCACGCGCCCCCCGGGATACGCCTCCCCGGCAACCAGTTCCAGCACCCGGGCCATGTCGTAGACATCGAACGGATCCCCCGGCGCGGACCAGTGCGGCGGGGTGCGCCGCCCGGTCAGCACGACGGCCACCCGGGACGACTCCGCCGGCGGCTCACCCACCGCCGGGGAGGGGGCGAACGCGATGCCGATCTCGAAGAGGCGCACATCGCGCACCCCCCGCGCCATGTTCCGTTCCACGTGCGTCAGCAGGCCCGGGAGGCGGTCGCGCCGCAGGTAGCCCTCTTCGCGCGACATGGGGTTGAGCAGGGGCACGTCGCCGTGCGCGGCGGGCCCGAGCGCCGGGGTCTGCGCCTCGCTGATACCGTCGGCTGCGAGGAGCGCCCTGAGCGTGTCCTCGAGCTGGAAGAGCGGGTGGTCGGGCACGGTGCCGGGGCGCGCGGGGGACATGGCCGCGGGGAAAGCGTCGAAGCCGTGCGTGCGGGCCACCTCTTCGATGAGGTCTACCTCGCGTAGCGTGTCGTAGCTCCGGTGGCCGGGAACGACGACCTCGAGCGCGTCGACCCCCCGGATCGTCACCGTGTACCCCAGCGGCGTCAGCAGCGCGGTGATCTCGTCCGCCGTGAATTCCACGCCGAGCAGGTCCCGGACACGGGATGGCCGCAACGAGACCACCGGAGCCTCCCAGGGTCCCGGATGAACATCGATGAACCGGCCCTCGACCGCCCCGCCCGCAACCGCCACGATCAGCGATACGGCCCGCGTCAGCGCCGTCTCCATCGTCGCGGGATCGACCCCGCGCTCGAAGCGGTAGCTCGCGTCGGTGGACATGCCGAGCGCACGGCGCGTGGCCCGCACCTGGCGCGGGTCGAAGAGCGCGCACTCGAGCAGGATGTCCACGGTCTCGCCCGAAACCTCGGAGTCCCGCCCCCCCATCACACCCGCCACGGCCACCGGCGCCTGCGCGTCGCGGATCATCAGCATGTCGGGAGTGACCGGCCGCTCCTCACCGTCGAGAGTGACCAGCGCTTCGCCCGCGCGGGCACGTCCCACCACAATCGTGGCGCCCGTCAGCCGGGCGAGGTCGAAGGCGTGAAGGGGCTGCCCCAGTTCGAGCATGACGTAGTTGGTCGCGTCCACGACGTTGTTGATGGGACGGGCCCCGGCAGCACGCAGACGGTCCGCCAGCCACCCCGGCGACGGTCCCACCACGACCCCCCGGATCACGGCCCCGAGGTACCGTGAACAGAGGTCCGCGTCCTCGATGCGAATGCAGGCACCCGCCGAACCTGCCTCCGCACCCCCCCGCGCAAAAGACGCGGCCACGGCGGGAGTCCCCCCCGGGAACGCCGGCAGCGCGATGCCCGCCTGCCCTTCCGGGTGCAGTTCCCGCGCAATCCCCACATGCGACAGCAGGTCGCCGCGGTTGGGGGTGACCTCGACATCGAGGCGGACGTCGTCGAGGCCCACCGCCGGCGCGAACGGCACCCCGGGCTCGTACTCGCCGTCCAGCAACATGATGCCGGCGTGGTCGTCGCCCAGCTCCAGTTCACGCTCGGAACAGAGCATTCCGTGGCTGACCTCCCCGCGTATCTTGCGCTTCCCGATCCTGAAGCCGCCCGGAAGCACCGCGCCAACCGGCGCAAAGGGGTAGTACCCGCCTTCCACCACCACCGGCGCCCCGCACACCACCGGCACCTCCCCCTCGGGCCCCATCACCCGGCACAGCGTCAGCCGATCGGCGTTCGGATGCGGCCGCGCCTCCAGCACCCGTCCAATCACCACGTCACACAGCCCCTCGGCCAGATCAACGACCTCCTCCACCGGCGCCCCGCGCAGCGCCAGCCGCTCCATGGCCCGCGCCGGCGCCAGCCCGATCCCGGGTGCCACGTCGCGGACCCACCGGTAGGATACCTTCATCGGGCCGGTCTCACGTCACAGTCCCACATGCGCAGCCCTGCACACGTCCGTCCCGCCGCCGCCCCCTTCACCCGAACTGCCCCAGGAATCGCATGTCGTTCTCGTAGAACAACCTCAGGTCCCTGACCCCGTGCCGCAGCAGCGCCACCCGGGCCGGGCCCATCCCGAATGCCCACCCGGTGTAGCGCTCCGAGTCGTATCCCACGTTGTCCAGCACCGCCGGGTCGACCATCCCCGCGCCCATGATCTCGATCCAGTCGGTCTCCTCCTCGCTCCCGTCTTCGCGCATGATCATCCGCTTCACGTCCACCTCCGCCGAAGGCTCCGTGAACGGGAAGAATGAGGGGCGGAAGCGGACCTGCGTCCCCGGCCCCCAGAACCGTCGCGCGAACTCGGCCAGCGTGGCCTTGAAGTCGACGAAGGTGACCCCTTCGTCCACCACCAGCCCCTCGATCTGCGCGAAGGCGGGCGTGTGGGTCGCGTCG
>JAPPGM010000091.1:60456-63458 GCA_028874995.1 Gemmatimonadota bacterium
GTACAGGGTGTCCTGCTCGTCGGCGGCGGGGTGGTCCAGCGGCGTGTTGAGGGCTACGAAGTTGTACCACTCGGTGTCCACCTCGGGCCCGCGGGCGCGCGTGAAGCCCAGGCTCCGGAAGATGGCCCAGATGTCGTCGACTACCCGGCTGACCGGGTGGATCGTTCCGCGCCATTTGCCGCGCGAGGGAAGGGTCAGATCCAGGCTTTCCGGGTCTGGGGCCGCCGCTGCCGCCAGCTCCCGAGACCGCTCCTCAAGCATGCCGGCGAGCGCATTCTTGACCCGGTTCGCCTCGGCGCCGGCGGCCGGACGCTCCTCCCGGCCAAGCCGACCCAACTGCCTGAGCAACGCCGAGACCCGGCCCTCCCTGCGGCCCAGATACCGCACACGAACCCGCTCCAGTTCATCGGTGTCCGATGCATGCCGGATCGCGGCCCGGGCGTCCGCCTCGAGCCTGCGGAGGTCGTCGATCACGGATCCGTTACCCGCCGGTCGGGACGCGCTTCTACCGGTCCGTGGCCGAAACCCCCGGTGCCGCGCGGGGTTTCGCCACCCTAGTTGTCCAGCGCCGACTTCGCCCGGTCCGCCAGGGAAGAGAAGGCGTGCGGACTGCGGACGGCCAGGTCGGCGAGCGCCTTGCGGTCGAGTTCGACCCCGGCGCGCCGGAGCCCGTTCATGAAGCGGGAGTACGAGAGGTCGTGCTGGCGGGCGGCGGCGTTGATGCGGGTGATCCAGAGCCGGCGGAAGTTGCGCTTCTTCTTCTTCCGGTCGCGGTAGGCGTGCTCCCAACCCTTCTCGACGGCGTCCTTGGCCGTGCGATACAGGTTCTTCCGCCCGCCGAAGTATCCCTTGGCGTTCCTAAGGACCTTCTTCTTGCGCTTGTTGCGCGCGACGGCGCGAGTCGAGCGCGGCATGGGTCTCGCCTCCTATGTGCCGGGGAGCATGCGGCGCACCCGCGCGACATCGGCCTTGGATGCCGAGGTCGAAGAGCGGAGCCGACGCTTCCGTTTTCTGTTCTTCTTGGTGAGGATGTGGGACTTGTAGGCCCGTCTCCTCACGAGTTTTCCTTTTCCGGTGGTGCGGAACCGCTTCGCAGCGCCCCGGTTCGATTTCATTTTCGGCATGGGTACTCCCTCGGAATCCGGTTTGTGGGTTGAAGAGCGGTGCTTCCCAATCCCGGTCCCACCGGGTGGGTCCGGCCCGCCCTCCGTCAGTCCTTCAGCGGGGTCAGGATCATGGACATCTGGCGGCCCTCGAAGTTCGGGTACTGCTCGATCTTCCCGAAATCGCCGAGGTCCTCGGTCAGGCGCAACAACACCTGACGCCCCAGTTCGGGGTGAGTGATCTGCCGTCCCCGGAACATCATCGTCAGCTTGACCTTGTTTCCTTCCTCGAGAAAGCGGCGCGCGTGGCGCAGCTTGAACTCGTAGTCGTGATCCTCGATTCCCGGCCGGAACTTCACTTCCTTGATCTGGGTCGTGTGCTGCTTCCTTCTGGCCTCGCGGGCAGCACGGGCCGCCTTGTACTTGTACTTGCCGTAGTCCATCATCCGGACCACGGGCGGCCTCGAATCCGGGGCGACCTCGACCAGGTCGAGCCCTGTCGCGGCGGCCCTGGCACGTGCTTCGTCCAGGGAAACGATCCCGATCTGTCCTCCGTTCTCGGCGATCAACCGGACCGGGCTGATCCGGATCTGTTCGTTCACCCGGACGCGTTTTTCTGCGATCTTGAGTCCCTCCCGCTGTCAGTGGCGGCTCTTCCGCCGTTCTCTCCCGGCGACGTCGGCGGCAACAACGTAAAAGCCCGGAAGACCCGGGCGCGACCTGCCGATGGGAGCGCTCGCTCCCGCCGACCTGTGACCCGGAAGCCCAATAGCCGGGGGGTGAGAGGCGGTCAGTCCTCTTCTTCCTGACTTGTCATGCCGTGACACCGCAACTGTTCGCCCTCGGAGAGGGCAGGTACAGATCTTAATCATAGCAATCTACGGTGCCGTTTGTCAAATTCGGGTGGTCAGCGCTCGGGCCGCCACCTCTTCCCGAAGACGCCGGACGAAGTCGCTCCGCTCCATCGTCACCTGCTTCTTCCCCGCCCCCCGCATCCTCACCGAGACCGTCCCGGCCTCCGCCTCGCGCTCCCCTACGATTCCCATGCAGGGCACCTTCCGCGTCTCGGCGGCCCGGATCCGGTAACCGAGCGTGTCGCGCTCCTCCGTCTCCACCCGCAGTCCCGCTTCCCGCAACTGCGCCGCCAACTCCCTCGCCGATGGCGCCCACTGTTCCGAGACCGGCAGAATGCGCACCTGCACGGGAGCCAGCCAGAGCGGGAACGCCCCGCCGTAGTGCTCGATCAGGCCGCCGATGAAGCGCTCCATCGACCCGAGCAGCGTGCGGTGGATGACCACGGCCCGGTGGCGGTGGTTGTCGGTGCCCACGTACTCGAGTCCGAAGCGCTCCGGCATCAGGAAGTCGAGCTGGAAGGTCCCACCCTGCCATTCCCTGCCCAGCGCGTCGGTGACCAGGATGTCGACCTTGGGCCCGTAGAAGGCGCCCCCACCCTCGTCGAGCTCGTAGTCCAGGCCGCGATCGCGCAGCACTTCGGCCAGCCGGTCCGAGGCCGCGTCGTACACCGCCGCGTCGCCGATCGCCTTCTCCGGCCGCGTGGAGAGGGCGGCGCGGTACTCGTACCCGAAGACCTTGAGCAGGTAGTCGCCCAGGTCGAGGAGGCGGTTGTACTCCTCGGCGATCTGGTCCTCGCGGATGAAGATGTGCGCGTCGTCCTGGGTGAAGGAGCGGACCCGCAGCATGCCGTGCAGCGTCCCGGAGCGCTCGTAGCGGTAGCAGGTGCCCAGTTCCGCAAAGCGCAGCGGCAGGTCACGGTAGGAACGGACCTGCGACCGGTAGATCATGAAGTGGTGGGGGCAGTTCATCGGCTTCATGCGGAACCGCGTCCCGTCGTCGTCCATGGCCGGGAACATGTCGTCGGCGAAGACGTCCAGGTGGCCC
>JAPPGM010000091.1:63468-66520 GCA_028874995.1 Gemmatimonadota bacterium
GCGGTAGAGTTCCTCGCTGGCGACGTGCGGCGTGTAGACGATCTCGTAGCCGTGTTCGACCAGGGTCTCGCGCAGGAAGTCCTCGATGATGCGCCGGACGCGGCCGCCGTTGGGGTGCCACAGCACGAAACCGGGGCCGACCTCCTCCTGGATGGAGAAGAGGTCGAGGCGCTTGCCGAGCACGCGGTGGTCGCGCTTTTTCGCCTCCTCCAGGCGGTGCAGGTGGGTGCGCAGGTCCTTCTTCCTGTGGAAGGCGGTGCCGTAGATGCGCTGGAGCATCTGGCGGCGTTCGTCGCCCCGCCAGTACGCGCCCGCCACGCTCAGGAGCTTGAAGTGCTTCAGTCGGCCCGTGCTGGGGATGTGCGGGCCGCGGCAGAGGTCGAGGAAGGGACCGTCGCGGTAGACGGTGATGACTTCGTCCTCGTCGAATTCGTCCAGGCGTTCGAGCTTGAGGGGGTCGTCGGCGAAGAGGTCGCGGGCTTCGGCCTTCGTTACGACCTGGCGCTCGAAGGGGTGGTCGGACTGCACCACGTCGGCCATGAGCTTCTCGATGGCTTCGATCTGGTCCGGCGTGAAGGGCTCGGGCACGTCGAAGTCGTAGTAGAAGCCGTCGTCGATTGCGGGGCCGAAGCCGATGCCGGCGCCGGGAACCAGCTCGCGCACCGCGGTGGCGAGGACGTGTGCGGCCGAGTGGCGGAGCACGCCGAGCGCCTCCGGGTCGCGGTCGGTGAGGAGGCGGACCGAGTCGCCATCGGCGAGAGGGCGGTTCAGGTCAACGATCTCGCCGTTGACGACGGCGGCCAGGGCGGCGCGGGCGAGGCCGGGGCCGATCTGGGCGGCGAGGGTGGCGGAGGTGGCGCCGAGGGGCAGCGCCAGGGCGCGGCCGTCAGGGAGCGAGACGTGGATGGTTTCGTTTTGCATGGCTGGGTCGTGCGGGCTCACCGGCGCGGCCGGGCGGCACGCCGGGAGCCCCTGCTGTCTCCTGTCCATCCGGAGCCGAGGCCCACATCGGTCCCGCACCGCGGCCGGGTTTGTGGCTCCCCCCAATGTAACGCCCCAGGAAGAACCGGCGGGTTTCACACAATCCGTGCCGGAGACACGGCCGAAACATGCCTCGCCGTTGGCCGGTCCAAACCGAGCGTTGCCACGTGCCACCGACGCGGGGCAACGCGGTTGGACCGCAGGTTGCGAACGTACGGCCCGGGCATTGGCGGAATCTTCCTCAGCCCGCAATCGGCGGCGACCCAGGGCACTTGGCCCGACCGGAAAACCGCTACCTCCCAGGCGGCCACGGCGTCCCCGTCACCCTCCCCAGCGGTCTCTCGTCGCGGCTCGGCCTGAACGCCTGCCTCGCCGCCATATCATACCGGTCCCCCGGTGCGAGAAAGTAGAACAGTCCACCCCCATCGAGCGTCGCATTGTGGTCATAGATGACCGCATAGCTCTGGCCGACGACCTCGAAGCGGTCCCCCCGCACGACGATCGCCGTATTCTCATCCAGCCCGATCCCCAGAAGCTCCGGTTTCGCGCGGATCACCTCGACCATGTCGAAGTGGCGGTTGCGCCGGAGCAGGTGCTGGTCGATCCCCACGCCCTTCAGGAAGCCGAGTCCCACCTCGTGGTCCCCCATCATGACCGTGTTGGTACGGGTGTCTCCCCGCACGAGGTACGATCCCTGGATCGAAGCGCCGGCCGACGACCCGCCGATGACGCCTCCCCGCTTCAGCACGTCCCAAAGTGCGTCGTGGACCTTGGTGTCCAGGTAGGCGTCGGCCAGCCGCCACTGGCGCCCGCCGGTGAACCACACGCCCCGGGCCTCGAGCAGAGGCTCGACGAAGGCGTCGGTGTTGGCGACTTCCGGGTCGTTGGTGTGCAGGATGGTGATGTCGGTGGCGCCCGCCCGCTCGAAGGGGCGGCGGCCGCCGAAGAACTGGTCGTAGCTGTCGCCACCGCCCGCCGTGGGGATGATGACGATGGGTGCCGACGGACCCCCCGCGAGTTCGACGAAGCGGGCGAAGACCGCAGGATCGGAGAGGGCGCCTCCCGCGACGATCAGGGTGCCGTTGGCCGGGCCGACCTGCTGGGCGGTGAGCGGAATGGCGGCGAGGAGTGCGAAGAGGCAGAGGGGAATGGCACGGGGGATCTTCACGGCGATTTCCTCCGGTGGGTGTGACGTGAACTGGGAGCGCGGGACCGCAGGCCCAAAGTGCCCTGTCGGTCGCGCGGGTGAAAGGGTTGGGCCAGGGCCGGAGGGCCGCTCGCCGGAGCCAACGGGCGCGCACCAAAAAATGGTGCGCGGGCGGGTCACCCCGTCCGCGAGCACGTCGTTCAGCATGGAGTCCAGGTGAAGACGGCATGGTGGTCACCTCCGCGGGTTGGGCCGCTTCCAGGTCGACCAGCCGGAATCGATGCGATCCACGATGAAGGTCGTGATCGCCCGGTTGCCAGGATCAAAGAGAAACGGGGCCCGAGCGCCGTCGCGCCCGGACCCCGTTCCGTTCAACCGGCTCCCGTCCCGCCAACCCTCGCGGCGGAGACGAGTGGTGGAGGCTAGTACATCCCGCCCATGTCGCCCCCGCCACCGGGCATCGGCGGCTTCTCATCCTCGGGGCGCTCGACGACGACCGCCTCGGTGGTGAGCAGCAGGCTCGCGATGGACGCGGCGTTCTGCAGCGCGCTCCGCACGACCTTGGTCGGGTCGATCACGCCGGCCTTGACCAGGTTCTCGTAGCCGTCGGTCTGGGCGTTGTACCCGTAGCCGCCCTCGCCCTCGCGCACCTTCGCGACCACGATCGACGCCTCGGCGCCCGAGTTCTCCGCGATCTGCCGGATCGGCGACTCGAGCGCGCGGCGCAGGATGTTCGCGCCGACCTGCTCGTCCTCGCGGTCGAAGTCGAGGCCGTCCACCGCCGACTGGGCCCGCAGGAGCGCCACGCCGCCGCCCGGAACGATGCCCTCCTCGACGGCCGCGCGGGTCGCGTGCAGGGCGTCCTCGACGAGCGCCTTCTTCTCCTTCATCTCGGTCTCGGTGGCCGCGCCCACGTTGATGACG
>JAPPGM010000120.1 GCA_028874995.1 Gemmatimonadota bacterium
GCAACGAGCACAACGCGATGTAAATCTGCGTTAGTGTGCGGGGTAGGCTGGCTGACATACATAAGCCCCGTCCGACAAGCCCTTGGGCGCGGCTTCCGGGACCCCGCGACCGCCGCCGTCGCGGCGGTGCCGGGACACCTCCGCGAGCGCTCCGGAGAACCCGTTCAGATGGACCTCGCGAAGCGCGGCTGGCGGTGGAACGGAGACCGACGATGCCGGGCCGTCCATGCACTCCGGGAGCCGGAGCGGCGAACGATCTCGCCGGCGCCCATGTAGCTGGGCGCGGGCACCGGTTCCGTCTTGGGGTGGATCAAGCTGACTACTTGCGACTCCTCCGGTGTCTCGGCTCGTTCGCTCGTGCTGCCCTTCACGCTTCGGTGACCTGAAGGGCGGCATCCTACGAGTCTCATCCGCCACGGGTTTCAATCCAGCCGTCGGAACCGAAGGCAGCCGAGGCCGATCCGCGCCGATCTCGGGGTGTCGTTGGGCGGGACCATCTTCGCGGGCTGGGTCGGAGGCTTCACCACGAAGGCTGCCTGGAACGTGAATGCGTGTCCCCGAGAAACACGTTCACCCGCGTGTCGAACAACTGCCCCTGCGTCTCCATGACTGGAACGCTGAACAGCCGCCCGCCAGCGAGTCAACCCGTCCGAAAACGCCTTTTGTCCAATAGCGTTCAAGGATGTTCAACGACGTAAAGCAGTCGGCGGCGACCGTCGCCAACGGGCCGGAAAAACACCCCCGCAACGTCTTGCTCGACCGTCCTGCTCGTAACCGTGCCGCTTCGTCGGTCAGCAGGAAAGCGGCATCCGACAACCACTGCTCGCTCAGCTGAGCGGGACCCAATGGATGCCCCAGGGGCCATCGAATGTGGCCCGTCAACAAGCCAGCCTAGAGGTTCCGCTCGCGGCGTGCTACCCTTCGGTTGACCATGCCTTCAGTATGTTCCTGGTCGAGGCGGCGCGTTACGTTCGTAGCGTACTCGTCACCGAATGCAAGAAACCCTTGATGGGATGAGGTCCATGAAAACCAAACCCCCGCCTGTCACAGACACGCCGGGCAGCACTCTCGGCGACGACGAGATCCGGGCCGCGTTCGTGCTTGACACTGGTGGCCTGAGCTTGGCCGAACGAGCGACCATCTGGCGTAGTTACGCGACTGCGGTGGTGGGACTCTGCAAGGATGTCGAGGAACTGAAAAGGCTCGTCGAGGACGACCGGCTGTCGGACCTCGTCGCGGAGTTGATCGTCGACGAATGGATGGTGTCCGCCAACTGGCATCAATGGTGTAGGGAAACGCTGCGGGATCTGGAACGACAGGTCGAAGGAGACCCCCAGCTTCGCGAGAAGCTCGAGGAACTCAGGGCGGAGTCGCGGCAACGACACGCGCCTCATGGTGAACCCGGATCACCGTAAACGGCTTCACCATGAAGGTGATGGGTCCGTGCTAGACTCCCACCCGGCGGAGTGTGGTGTCAACGAGGTCGGCGGCGACGGCGAATTCGGTGACTGGCACGGGGTGAAATCTGGCCGCTGTTCCGCGAGTCTGGTAATGAAGCGGCGGTCGAGTGAGCCCGGGCGATTCGGTGGATGCTGCCGCAACGTCGGCAGCGGGAAGGGGGCTTGCAGTGCCATCGAAAAGTCGCTTCCTTACGGCCCATGGCCATCATAGAATGTAAGTCCGCGCAGCCTGGTGTCCCTTCAGTGTGGGTGGAGGTCGAGGGGATCACCGATGACGAAGTGACCGAGATCCGCAACGTCCTCGACGGGCTCCTTGAGTCTGAGCACCAGGTGTCGACGGCCGTCGCAAGGACGCTCGTGATCGCTACTCAGATTAGCCCGTCAGCAAACCCGAGCGACCTGTGGCAGCACGTCATCTACCGCCACGCCTTGAGTATCGGCTGGAACGACAACAGGTGGAAGCGTGTGTCCGGGTTCGCTTTGGAGAGGGCTCTCGCCGCCATCTATGAGCCGCGTCTGGCTCCGTATCGTCTGCGAATGCGGGTGCTTCCTGGTCCCGTGGCGAACAGTTTCCTCTCGACCTTGGACGCGAACATCAGGGCTACGAAGGTGGATCTGTTCCTCGAAGGGGAAACGATCGACGGCTGGGGGATCTTCGGTGCGGCCCATGTCAAGGCTAGCATCGCAGAGAGAATCCAAGATGACGTGCCGGCCAGTCGGGTTCTCATGGGCGCCGGTCTCATGTCGATTGCTCTGACCATGGACGCCAAGAGCTACCCGCCCCCGCATGGCGACTGCGTCAACTACGGGGAACTGGGCGGGCGGTCCCACGGCGTAAAAAAGGAGCGCTTGAAGCGGAACTACGTGGAGGTCGATGGCCAGTTCGACGGTCTCTTTTCGTTCAACCTTCGCACGCCGGAAAGCCCAGCCCGGACGCCGTCTGGCAAGCGCATCCACACCCTTTCCCTGAGCGAATATCAGCCCGATAAGCTGGTGAGGTTTCTCGTGGACGGCTTTGGCCCTACTTGAGGGTCAAGCTGGATTGGTGGCCGCCGCGAACACAGTCGTTTGCCAGCTTGCAGGTATCCTGATCCAGCTCGAACCCCAAGAATCGATGCCCGAGCATTAGGGCCGCCCTCCCCGTTGTCCCGCTCCCCATAAACGGATCGCAGACGATACCCTGGCCTTCGACGGCGGCTGCTTCGACGCAACGAAGCGGCAGATCTACCGGGAACGTGGAGCAATGAGGCGTACGGTTGGGCGTCTGCACGAGCTTCCACACAGACCCCACCGGAGGCTTGGTGCGAAACCGATGCCGCTCGTCCTTGGCAAACACATAGATTCCTTCATGGCGGCGGTGTGGACGCCGACACCGGCCTTCTGGTAGGGGCCTCGACTTCTGCCAGACGATCTCGCCTCGGAACAGAAAACCGGCGTCCGACATGGCCAAGACCACGCGATACGGAATCCCCAAGAGGTTACCGTACTGCAGCCAGCCCGTGCCCTTTTCTAGGAAGGCGCGTCGGCGTCCCCGCCTCTTGGTGTAGGCCGAGTTGGTGGGTTTCAGGCCGCCGCCCTCCGGCCCGAGCGAGCTGTAGCTGTGGTCCTTCTCCCGCCAGTTTATCGGCGTGTTGTAGGCGTCACCGATGTTCAACCACAGGGTGCCCAGTGGCTTGAGGCAGCGCATAGCCTCAGTAAGGATGGCTGCGAGATTGCGGACGTAGTCTCGGGGGTCCGGCTCCAAGCCTAGACCGCCGGTGCCGCGTTGGCCCCAATATGGCGGTGAGGTGACCACGACATCGAGGCTATCTGCTGGCAACTGCCGGAGCCCACTCATGCAGTCCGTGTTGTGGACCATGTCGAGCGACCACGGTCCCAAGCTATCGGCATCCGGGCTGCCTACGAGTCCCTTCTCCACCTGCCGGCCAGAAGGAGAGTCGATGACCTTAGTTTGTGTCGCCATCACGCTTTACCCTCCTCTCGGCTGTCGTGCCCACTCAACCGGCGAAAGACGGCCTCGCCGTCAACCTCAAGATCGGGTTGGAGTTCAACCACGGGAGCGGGGTCGTTCGGATCCACGAAAGGAATAGGAGGCAGGACGGGAGGAACCGTCTTCTTCACGCGTGCGAGCCGGGCCATCGTGTCGCGGTCGACGAGCGCTACCGTCGCGATGTCCAGCGCCGCGTCGATGAGGGCTCGATCTGGAGAATTGGGGGCCAATCCTGGAACCCAGTGCCTCGCCAGCACGGTCCTCAGGTCTACTAGCTTGCTGCTGGTGACCCGAACGGCTTGGGTGCCAGCCCTGCGCTGATTTGCCATTCTTGCCTGCCCTCGGTGAGAACATGGGACCGATTACACTGTAACACTGTAACGGGTTCTGGTGCAAGTTGCGGTTGGGATCGGGTGCGGCGGTCGCCAATGCCGTCCGCAACGGCCCCGTTTGGAGCCTGTCTTATAGGTCCCACGTTCGTGGCCGTCCGCCTCACGCCGGACGAGTCTGCCGCCGCGGCGTCCCGAGCAAAACGGCCCGCGGGCGATTGAGGGCCGGGACGCCGCCGTTCAGGGTGCTGTTCACGCGACCGTCCTCGATACCGGAGGTCGCCGACGCGCGCGGAGGCACTGGTGGCTCCGCCTACTCGCTGCCGGTTCGGCACGGTTGGGTGGTAGAACCTGGCCAGCGTCACGCTGGTCTGGTCCATTCAGTGAGGAGGGTGGATGAACCGGGTGGCGAGCCTGCGAGAATGCGGGTCTTGGGTGCGGCGGACGAGGACGGTTCCGGCGCTGGGTGACGTGGTATGAGTTGGAGGGTCTGGTTGCACCGCAGGACCAACGTTCTGGGTTGCTGGGCACGCCGTACAGCCGCCACGAGAGGTCCACGCACTCGACGCGGCTGGCCGCGCGTGACCGAAGAGGGGCGACTGTGGCTTTGCCGCCTATCGCTTGGCACCAACGGCGACACCGGCGAGGAGTGCGTTGTCGCGGAGTGGGGTTACCGCCTCGGAGAGGATGCGGACGGGCCGTGGAAAACGAATCCAATACTAAGGCACGGGCACGCCGCTCACGCGCACCGGATCGGCAGAGGCCATCTATCCAGTAGAATCCGTCACGAGGGTGGCAAGTTCGGCGGCGAGAGCATCCTTGAATCGTTCGCTCCGGTCCGCAAAGCACCGGCTGATATGGCACTGAGCCAACTCAGCACTCCTATCCCGGTCACCCCGCTTGGCGGCTGGCCATGCATGTAGCCATGCCAGCACGACATGGGCGGCGAAACGCCCTTCGGAGGCATCGTCAAAGCGCTCCAGGCTGGGGTCTGTAACGGCAGTCTCGAAAGTGGCCTGTAGGATGGGGCCGAAGTGCGGGGGACAAGACTCGGCGGACAATACGCTCCCGACAGCGTCAGCGATCAGTCGCGCGGATCGAATCTCGCTACGCAGTACGCGAGCGATGACTTCAGCCCAGCGTGTCCTTTCGCTCATGCGCGGCCGTCTCCTCTCATTGGGGGGGCGAGTGGACCGACCAATCTACTCGAGGGTACGTTCGTATCGCAACGTTCTCATCCTTATTGTCGCCGGCCACCGGCGATTGCTCAGGATTCCCGCCATTTGATTCGGGATTCCCAGCCAACGCCGCTTGATGGAACCTGATCGCTCGCAATGGCAAGAATGGCGGATCGTGCAGTCCTGGTTTGACTTACATGATTCCCTGCCGCGATTCGAGGGTTTGGCAGTCTGCGTTACCAGAGAGCCGACGAGGGACAGCTCAGGACCGCGCTCGCAAACCGCCGCCGAGTGCGGACCTGATCCCGTTCGGCGGGAACCGAAGGGCGGGAATCAGACCCGCAAATCCCGTAAGCTCAATGATCGCAACAGATCCGAAATCGAAATCGGGCGTTGGATCAGCGACTACCACTTCACGAATGCGTATACCTATCGCCTGGTCGACGAGGATGTGAGGCCGTCCGCCGCCGCCGCAGCCACGGCCCGTTCGCTGCTGGTGTGGGGTGGGGTGGACGCCGGCGGGAGACCGTATCTGGAGCCCGCGCTGGTGGTTGACGCGCCGCCGGTGTTGCCGGTTGGGGGCGGTGACAATGAGGTGACCGGACTGACCGCTGGTGGTGAGGAGCTGTTCTCGTTGCGTTTCGGGATGCCTGAGGTGGGTGGAAGCGGTGGCGGGTCGAGTTTCGTCTTTGCCATTCCGGTGGAAGTGGAGTGGGAGGACCGGCTCGCGAGGATCACGTTGTCCGGGCCTGGCGGAAACGCCACGCTGGACCGGGACACCGATCGGCCGATGGTGATCCTGCGCAACCCGGAGACGGGACAGGTCCGAGGCATTCTGCGGGATTCGTCGGTTGAGGGGCTGGTTGACGCGGTGGGGCGTGCGGGCCGCTTCGCGTTGCGGGGACTCGAGGTGGCGACCAGCCGGGGGATTCCCGGTTCGGGCGCGTGGAGGCGGTAGCCGGAGCGGAGGGGACGGTCCATTTGCGAGGATCTTCCGACAGTGCGTCATGAGAACCCCTGGACGCTGATCATGTCCTGACCGATCTCCGCAAGCGCTTCGACGAGGTTCTGCGACAACTGGAATCTGTCGCTGGCCGGAGGACGGCCCGGGTGGCCCGGCCTGTGCAGATTCTGGGAAGCCTGGACGGGATCCAGACCGGGGTGCGTCAGCTGATCCGCACGGAACCGCTCGAGACAACGACGGTCGACGTGGAGGGAGCGGCACTGACCATCCCGACGGAAGCGGAGATCCTGCGGATCAAGGGTGTCCTCATACTCTGGCGCAACGCCACCAGGGACTACCTCGACTTCGTGGCCCTGGCGACCGAGTGGCAGGATTGGGGAATGGTGAAGGCCGCTTGTGGGAGAATAGCCGTCGCGGTTTTCGACCACGTGTGCGAGGCGGAGTGACCGGGGGCGAGACGCGGCGTCAGCGTCAGCAGGTCAGTTGACGACCGCAGCGGGTGGATCGGTGTCGATGCCCACCCAGAATAGCCAAAGCCCCTCCTCGAGAAAGTTGGCCGCCGAGTCCTCGATACGCATGCGGAGTACGCCGTCGCAGTAAGGGATCGCGAGTGATTCGCAGGTGGGGTTCGTCACATCGTCAATGGTGTAGTTGTCGCCACGTTGCGCGGGAACGATCCCCCGGGAGATGACAAGTAGCCATTCCGTGTTCGGCCTCAGGGACCATGATGTGGCTCCTCCGGCCACGACCTGGCCCTTCTGCAAGAGGCGTAGCGACACCTGGACCTGTCCTGATTCGTCCACGTCCCATAGCGTCCGGGTGGAAGACCCGAACTCGAGGTCTGCGGCAGTGAAGGTGCGTCCCATCACGCTTACCTCGAGGCCGGCCAGACCCGCCGAGTCCACGAGAGAGTTGTTGCCCACTACGACGCTGTCGGAAAACGAGGGGTGTAGGTCCCTGGAATTGTTGGCTGACACGGCGACCTCCATCGTGGAATCGCGACCGGCTTCGCATGAGGCGAGTCCGATGCACAGGGCGAGGATGAACGTAATCGTGCGGTGGCGGCGGTGCGTGCTCGTGGCGGTTTGGTTGCTCACACCGTGAAGGTAACCGGAGACCTCGTACGGGTTCCCGCGGTCCCACCGCATGGCTGGCTTCAGCGGCATCTACGGCTGGCAGGGCACTCCGGCAACCGGAAACGGACTGCTACGCGCGCAACCCAGCCGCCGGGTACATCCCACGAACCCGGCTGGAAGGCGCGCGAGGGCCCCAGCGTCAGCCACAGCTACGGCTGACCTTTCTCCTCCATGATCTGGATCAGGTTGCCGCATGAATCGTCGAAGACCGCGGTAATGACGGTCCCGAGGTCCGTCGGCGGCTGCACGAACCGGACGCCTTCCGCCACGAGACGCTCGTGCTCGGCTTCGACATCGTCGACCGTGAAGCCGGTAAAGGGGATCCCGTCCTCCACAAGCGCCGTCCTGTATTGACGGACTGCGGGGTGTGCAGCGGGCTCGAGCACCAACTCCGTCCCCTCCGGAGCTTCCGGGGATACCACGGTGATCCACGCGTGCTCTCCGAGAGGGATGTTGTGCTTCAGCCGGAAGCCGAGCGTTTCCGTGTAGAAGCGGAGTGCCTTCTGCTGATCGTCCACGCAGACGCTGGTGTGGTTGATTCTCATTTCTCGATGTTCTCGTCCGTTGAGTGTGAAGTGTCCTCGTCCGTTGAAGTCGGCCACCGCTCGCCGATCGCCTTCAGCGGGGCGCCCACGAACCAGTGGAGCTTCGATCTCCCCTCGCGCCTCGTGCGAATGAGCCCGGCGGCCTCCAGGATGTCCAGGTGCTGTGAGATGGCCTGCCGCGAGGAGCCGATGCCGTGTTTCATGATCAGGCGCCCGCAGAGCTCGAAGAGCGATTGACCCGACCGATCGACGAGTTCATCCAGGATGGCCCGCCTGGTCGGGTCAGCGATCGCGCGATAGATGTCCACATGGTCCATGATATGCAAGCATCGGCTTGCGTGTCAACTGGAGTAGCGGACCTCCAACCCCACAGGACCGCCACACCCCGGTGTCCGGTCCGGCCTGCTGCTTGACAGCCATCCCCCACCCCCCGCACTTTGTTCGGCAACCGAACAAAGTAGCCTGGGCCCGTCCGGAGGGATGCCACCATGAGTTCGATCCGCAACCAGCTTCGTCCCGCCGCGAGGGCTCTCCTCGCCGTGCCAACGCTGTTCACCCTCCTCGCATCCACAACCGCCCCCACCCCCGCCTCCGCCCAGGACGCCTCTCCCCGCCTCCCCGTCATCGAGCTCGTCAAGGACGACTCCGGCACGCGCCTCCAGGTGGACGGCGAGGACATCATGGTCCTCGGTGTCAACTGGGACTACTTCCCCGTCGGGACCACCTACAACTACAACTTCTGGACCGAGCCCGACCACATCATCGAGGCGGCGCTCGAGCGCGAGATGTCGCTGCTCAAGGCGATGGGCGGAAACGCGATCCGCGCGTACGTGGGAATCACGCCCCATTGGGTCCGGTACATCTACGAGAAGTACGGGATCTACACGATCCTGAACCACGCGCTGGCCCGCTACGGGGTCACGGTCGGCGGCGTCTTCAACGCGAACACGGATTACTCGGATCCCCGCGCCCGCGCCGTCGTGATGGCCGAGATCGAGGAGATGGTGAACGCCTTCAAGGACACGCCCGGCGTCCTGATGTGGCTCCTCGGCAACGAGAACAACTACGGGCTCGTGTGGAGTTCCGCCGAGACCGAGGATCTGCCCGCGGGCGAGGCGGACGCGTACCGCGCGCGGCACATGTACTCGCTCTTCGGCGACGTGGCGAAGCGCATCAAGGAGATGGACCCCACCCGCCCCGTCGCGATGGCCAACGGCGACCTCCAGTACATCGACATCATCGCCGAGGAGGTCCCCGACCTGGACGTCTTCGGCACCAACGTCTATCGGGGCATCTCCTTCGGCGATCTCTTCCAGGAGGTGCACGACAAGCTCGACCGCCCCGTCATGTTCACCGAGTTCG
>JAPPGM010000189.1 GCA_028874995.1 Gemmatimonadota bacterium
TGCAGCAGGCCGCTGTCGGCGATGTAGGTCTTGGGCGACTTGACGATTCGCTTGCGACGTTCTCCCGCCAGGGGCGAAGCAGTCGCATCAGGTATGCGCCCGTCATCCTGTCCAGGTAGCGGCGCACCGTGGTGTGCGCCAGCCCGAAGGCACGAGCCAGTTCCGACCCGTTCCAGGTCTGGCCGTGGTAGTGGGCCAGCATGGTCCAGAAGTCCTGCAGCAGCACCGGCGGCAACGAGATGCCGAGCCCGGGCAGGTCGCGCCCGGCCAGGGATCGCACGAAGTCCCTCCGCCACTGTTCGCTGCGGGCATCGTCCTCCGCGAGCCAGGATCTGGGAAAGCCGCCCCGCAGCCAGAGCTGCCGCCATTGGTCGCCACCGACTTCGGCCAGGTCCAAGCCCGTCAGTTCGTGATATCCGATGCGGCCCGCGAGCGACTCCGAACCTTGGCGCAGCAACTCCGGAGACGCGCTGCCGAGCACGAGGAAGCGGGCGGGAAGCGGATTGCGGTCCGCGAGTACGCGAAGGACCGGAAACAGCGCGGGGCGGGTCTGGATTTCGTCAAGGATGACAAGGCCGCGGAGCGGCTCCAGAGCCAGCATCGGTTCATTGAGCCTCGCCAAGTCCCGGGGATCTTCCAGGTCGAAGCGCGTCACGCGTTCCCGGGTGGCGGCAAACTCCAACGCGAGCGTAGTCTTCCCCACCTGCCGCGCACCGAGGAGTGCGACGACGGGATTGTCGCTCAGTTTCCTTGCCAGAGCGTCCAGGTGGGCGGGTCTGGGTACGATCATTTTTGAAATATGAACTCTGGATGCTCACATTTCAAGATCTCACCAGCCCGTCATCCAGCAACTGCTGAAAATGCTCCACAACAGACTCCGCGGCGGGCCGGAATCTCATCCCCAGCGCCTCTCGCGCGCGCCGGTTGGAGAACCTGAGCGGATACCCCAGGTTGCGCTTCGCCACGGCCTGCGGGATCCCCCTTCGCGGCGCCAGCATCAGCGCCACCGCCCTTGAGACGGTGTGGCGCGGAAACGGGAACCCGTCCCCGAAGTGGCCCCGCAACACCTCCGCGATCTCGATCACGCTCCGCGATTCGCTCACCAGGATGTGGCGGCCCGATGCACCCGACATCAGCCGCGCGCGCAGATGGCCCTCAGCCACGTCGCGCACGTCGACGATCGCGAACTCCAGTTCGGGAGCGCCGAAGGTGTAGTAGCCGTTGCCGAAATCCAGCATGATCAGGACGCCTTCCGCCTTCGTGTGAGGGCTCAGGCCTGGGCCCAGCACCAGACCCGGATTGACGACCACCAGGTCCCAGCGGTCCTGGTCGCCCGCCATCTCCCACGCCATCTGCTCTGCGAGCCTCTTGGAGTAGGAATAGGGCTGGTGCCGCTCGTTGCTGGTCGAGTTCCAATGCCTCTCGTCAAAGCGGTCCGCGCCGAGGTCCTCCAGGTCGGCGGCGTCCCCGTAGACGGCCACGATGCTGGAGGTGAGGACGACGCGCCGCACCGACGGCGTGCGGTTGGCCGCTTCCAGCACATTGCGCGTGCCCCGCGTCGCCGGCTCGACGAGATCGCTCACCGGGTCCTCGACGTCCCGCACGATGAGGGGCGAGGCGGTGTGGAAGACCAGCGCGCAACCCGCCATGGCGCGGTCGAAGCCGCCGGGATCCAAAAGGTCGGCCCGGAAGAGGGACAGCGTGCCGGGGTTGCCGGCCGTGATTTCGCGCGGTGCGCGGTTTTTTTCGGGTCGCCAGGATCGCGCACGGTCGCGTGGACGTCGCAGCCGCTTTCCAGCAGCCTCTTGACGAGCCACGACGCGACATACCCGTTTCCACCTGTCACGAGCACCGGCCCCGGGGGTGGCAAGGTCTGGTCGGGCATGATCCTCCGGTCGATTGGTGACTACCCGGGCGGGACACAAAAGCTACCCTGTTCGCCATTCGGGGAGAGAGAGGAGACGCGACACAGATGACATCCGCACCGGCAAAGAGCAGGGACGGGCTCCGCTTCGCCGCGAACGAGCCGCCACCCCACCCCTTCTCCCTGGTGGTCGGATTGCAGGTCGCGATACTGGTGACCGTTCCGATCATCATCGTCACCACCATCGTGGCGCGCGTGGCGGATCAGAGCGACGCGTATCTGTCCTGGGCGATCTTCGCCGGCATGGTGATCGGCGGGCTCATGACCATCGTGCAGTCGAAGCGGATCGGCCCGTTCGGTGCCGGCAACCTGTTCGTCATGGGGACTTCCGGGGCCGCCATCGGCGTCGCGGTGCTCGCCCTGGTCACCGGCGGCCCCGCGCTGCTCGGCACGCTGGTCGTCGCGTCGGCGCTCTGCCAGTTCGGCTTCGCGGCCCGGCTGGCTCTTCTCAGGCGCATCATCACGCCGCTGGTATCGGGGGTCCTCATGGCGCTCATTTCGGTGACGGTCATGCCGATGGGCTTCGCCATGTTCACGAGGGTGCCGGAGAGCGCCCACCCCGCCGCCGCGCCCGCGATCACCGCCGTGACGATCGTGACCGTCGTCGCCCTCATGCTCCGGGCGCCGCAACGACTCCGAGCCTGGACCCCGATACTCGGCATCGGCACGGGTTGCACCGTCGCCGCCTTCTTCGGTGTGCTCGACTTCGCGCGGGTGGGCGAGGCCGCGTGGCTGGGCGTTCCCGCCATTGCCACACCCGGCCTCGACCTCGGCTTCGACTCCCGCTTCTGGGTGCTCCTGCCCGGCTTCCTCTTCGTCACCTTCGTCATCACCGTGCGCCAGGTGGGAGACGCGGTTCGCATGCAGCGCATTTCGCGGCGCGAACCGAAGGCGGTCGATTTCCGCCGGGTTCAGGGGGCCGTGGCCGCGTGCGGATCGGGGACGCTGCTGTCGGGACTCGCCGGTATTCCGGCTCCGTGGCCGTACGCGGCCGGCATCGGTCTCGCACAAGGGATCGGGATCGCCGCCCGCAGGGTCGGCGTCCACATCGGCGCCGTCTTCATCGCGCTCGCCTTCGTGCCCAAGATCGCCGCGTTGGTGCTCTCGATCCCCGCGCCGGTCCTGGGCGCCTACATCGTGGTCATCTTCGGGATCGCCTTTGCGCAGGGCATGCGGGTCGTCTTCCGGGAAGGTCCCCAACGGCGCAACGCGCTCGTCGCGGGGCTCGCCTTCTGGATCGGCGCGGGCATCCAGTTCCAGGCCATCTTTCCGAGCCACCTCGCCACGCCCACCGGGCGCATGCTGGCCAACGGCCTCACAGTCGGCGGCCTCACCATCCTGCTCCTGAACCTGTTCATCCAGTACACCGGTCCCCGCCGGCACAGGACCGAAATGCGGCTGAGCGCGGACCGGCAGCCCGAACTCGACCGCTTCATGGTGGATTTCGCGGCCCGCTACAAATGGCCCGCCCGAACGACGGAGCGCCTCCGGGCCGCCGCCGAAGAGGCGTTGTTGAGCCTCATTCGCCAGGAGCAGGACGAACACGCGCCCGCGGCCGAGGGCCGTCGGCTACGGGTGGTGGCCCGCAATCTCCGCGAGGGCGCGCTGCTGGAATTCACCGCGGCGACCCGCGCCGGCAATCTGGAGAACGAGATGTCGGTGCTGGCCGAATCGCCCGATCCCGCCAGCGAGCGCGACCTCTCACTGGCGCTGCTCCGCCATCACGCCTCGTCGGTGAAGCACCACCAGTACCACAACGTCGATATTCTAACGGTGCGGGTGGATCACGCGTGACAGATTCCTGGACAGATTCCGGGTAGAATCTGTCACACAAGTGTGATGGGACTTTGGTCTCGAGCGGTCAGACGGCGCCGAAAAGGCATCGTAGGACAGATTCATGGGTGAATCTGTCACAAGATCGCGGACAATCGGTTAGGGTCGCCTGCTGGACCCCCGCGCCGGATTCACCAGCCCGTCGTCCAGCAGCTGCTGAAAATGGTCCACGATCGCCTCGGCGGCCGGGCGAAAGGTCATTCCCAGATCCGACTGCGCGTATCGGTTGTCGAAGCTCAGAGGGTAGCCCACGTTGCGCCGAACCAGCCCGCGCGGCACTCCGTGCAGCGGTGCGAACAGGGTCGCCACGAACTTGGGGAAGGTGAACCGCGGAAACGGAAAGCGGGCGCCGAACCGCTTCCGGAGCACCCTGGCGATTCCGAGATGGCTGAGCGTCTCGCTGACCAGGATGTGCCGTCCGCTCGCCTCCGGGACCAGCCCCGCCCGAAGGTGTGCCTCCGCGACATCGCGCACGTCGACAATGCCGAATTCGAACTTCGCCACACCGAATCGGTAGTGGCCATTGCCCAGTTCGCGCATGAGCCGGACGCTTTCCGGGTTCGCATGGGGACTGAGTGCGGGCCCGAGCACGAGCCCGGGGTTGACGACCACCAGGTCCCACCGGTCCTGCGTCCCGGCGATCTCCCAGGCCAGCCGCTCCGCCGCTGTCTTCCCATGCGAATACGGCAGATGGCGTTCGCTGCTGGTCTCGTTCCAGTGACTCTCGTCGAACCGGCCTGCCGCGGTCCGCCGCATGTCGACCGCGTCGCCGTAGACGGCCGAAACGCTGGAGGTGAGGACGACACGCCGCACGGAAGGGGTCCGGTCCGCCGTTTCCAGCACGTTGCGGGTGCCGCGAAACGCCGGTTCGACGAGTTCCCGCACCGGATCCGCCACTCCTCGTATGGCAACGGGTGAGGCGGTGTGGAAGACGAGCCCGCAATTCGCCATGGCGCGGTCGAAGCCGCCGGACTCCAGCAGGTCGGCCTGGAAGAGCGTGAGGTTGCCGGGCGACTCGGCAGCCATCGACAGGAGATGTCCCGTCTTTGCGCGGTCTGCGGGATCGCGGACCGTGGCGTGGACACTGAACCCAAGGTCGAGAAGCAGCTTGACCACCCACGACGCGATGTAGCCGTTGCCCCCCGTAACGAGGACCGGGCCGACACCGGGGTCCCGAAGCTCAGGCCGCGATCCGCGGGTCTCCATTCAGAAGCGAATCCGCGATTCAGAACCGGATCCGCGCCCCCAGCTGCGCCCGCCGCGTGTCCCCCAGCCCGCTCCGGATCGTTCCGTCGAAGTTGAAGAGCAGCGACCCCTGCGCGGTGTCGAGCGAGTTGTCCGCATTGGTCAGGTTGAAGACCTCGAAGACCGGTTCGACCGTGCGGCCACCGCCCACGGTGAAAGGACGCGACAGCTTCACGTCCCAGGTGAAGAACGCGTTGTCGCGCCTTAGCGTGTTGCGCTCCAGGATCGAGCCGTCCAGGCAGATCCGGTCCGCCGGCTGGCTTGCACGCTGCCCGCGCCGCTCGCAGTTCTCCGAGACGGGCGACGCCGACAGATATCGAACAATGTTGCTGAAGGCGACGCGGCCGGGCAGCGAGAACGCCAGGTAGCCGGTGGCCTTGTGGCGGCGGTCCCGGTCCGACCAGCCGTACTCGGGCGCGAGGTTCGAGGCGTCGGCGTAGCGGAAGGTGAAGGGATCGCGTTCGTTGTCGTCGTCGGACCTGTCGAGGGCGAGGGTGTAGCTCAGGTCGAAGGTGAGCAGGTCGTCGAACGCGCGCTGGCCGCGCAGCCCCGCGGTGACCGCGTGATAGCGTGACCGGGCGGTGCTCTCGGCGGAGGTGAGCGTGCCGATGCCGCCGCCGCCCGGGTGGGTGCCGATCCCGTAGGGCGACCCGAAGGCCGGGTCATTTCGGTTGACGAAGCGGAAGAGATGGTCGGTGCGGGCGTGCTGGTACGACAGGCTCGCGGCCACTCCGTGGGTCAACTCCCGCTCGACCTCGCCCGCAAACGACCAGGTGCGCGGCAGCTCGAGGTCCTTCGAGGTGACGTGGATGTCGGGGAGGAAGGGCGGGGTCGTGCTGCCGTCGATGAGGTCTCCGATCGCCGGCGGCCCCTGCCCGGGCAGGCCGAAGCTGCTGCGGAAGAAGATCTGCTGGAAGGCCCCGTTCGTGGTCACGCTCTGGGCGAAGACCAGGATGGGGATGCGTGAGTGGTATGCGCCGGCGTTCAGCCGCAGGACGGTGCGCTCGTCGCCGGTCACGTCCCAGGCGAGGCCGAACCGGGGCTGAAAGTTGTCCAGGTCGTCGGGGATCGTGCCGTCGGAGGGAAAACGGGAATCGCTCAGGTAGGGGGCGTAGAAGGTGGCGTTCGGCTCCACGACGATCTGGGGGTGCCAGGTCCCCTCCCAGCGCAGTCCCAGGTTCAGCGTCAGCCGGTCGCTCGGCTTCCAGGTGTCCTGCACGAAGAAGGCCAGCTCGTTCACGCCGAAGTCGCCCCGGCCCAGCCGGTCGGGCGCCACGCCCGGAACCGTCCCCGACTGCAGGTAGACCAGCACCGGTCCGGTGATGTTCGTCCCCGCCGGACACTGGCCGTTCGCGCTGTCGGAGCCGTCCGAACAGGTCACGTAGCCGGGCCCCCGCGTCACGAAGTTGATGAACCCGTCGACCGAGTCGAAGATGTAGCGCCCGTTGGCGAAGCCGATGAACTGCTGGGTGATGCCCGTCCGGTTGTACTCGACGCCGGCCTTGAAGAGGTGGCGGCCGCGGAGCCACGACCAGTTGTCGACGACCTGCAGGCGCGTGTCGTACGCCGGATCGATGGGGAGGAAGAAGGGCAGCCCGATGCGGAAGCCGTCGGCGAAGTCCATGCCGATGTCGGGGAAGGGCCGTCCCCCCAGGGTCTCGAATTGAGGCGTCGCGGGCACGGTCGCCTCCGGCATGAGGGGGCCGTCGTACCAGCGGACGCGGTCCTCGCGCGCCCACTGCAGGCGCAGTTCGTGCGACAACGTGCTGCTCAGCAGCGACCGCCAGCTCGCGTTGAAGGCGTGCGCCTTGTCGGTCTCGACCCCGTTGGCCGAGAGTCCCCACGAGTCCACGTCGAAGGTGCCGTTGAGCTGCTCGGACCAGTTGTAGTTGTACTTGAAGGAGAGCTGGTTGTTGCCGTCCAGGTGGAGATCCGTCTTCACGAGGAGGGCGCGCGCGTCGTCGGTGCGGTCGATGGGCCCGAATTCGTCCTCGAAGCGGCCGGGCCACTGCGTGGTCAGGAAGTTGCGGAGCTTGGCAAGGTTCTCGGGGTTGCTGACCAGACGGTGCTGCTGCTTGGTCTCGGTCGCCTTCTGCTGGTCGTACGCCACGAAGAAGAAGGCGCGGTCGCGCGCGATCGGTCCGCCGAGGGTGAATCCGAACTGGCTGCGCAGGAAGTCCGGTTCACCCGCCTGCACCGCCGCCGGGTACGCCGCCGACACGCCGTCCCACTGGCCGAAGTAGTGCGCGGAACCGGCCAGTTCGTTGGTCCCCGACTTCGTGATCACATTCACAAAGCCTCCCGCCGAGCGCCCGAACTCGGCGGCCGCGCCCTGGTTGACCACCACCACCTCCTCGATGGCGTCCTGGCTGAAGGTGAAGGCGGGACGCTGCCCACCCCGCTGCTCGCCGAAGAAGGGGTTGTTGAAGTCGGCCCCGTCGACGATGAAGTTGTTGAAGATGCCCCGCTGGCCGCTGATGTTGAGCTCGTCGCCGTCGGGCCCCTGCGAGATCGCGACGCCGGGGGTCAGGAGCGCGAAGTCGAGGTAGTTTCGGCCGTTGTTGGGCAGTCCGTCCACGACCTCCTCGCTGAGGCGGGTGGAGCTGGTGACGTCCTCGGGGTGGACGAGGTGTTCGCGTTCGCCCTCGACGGTGATCCCCTCGAGTTCGACCGCGCCGAACCGGAGGGTGAGCGCCAGCTCCTCGCCGACGCGGAGGACCAGACCGCGGGCGGTGGCTGCGCCGAGCTGGTCGTCGGCTCGCGCGGCCACGTCGTAGGTGCCGATTGGGAGGAGCGGTCGCACGAAGGTGCCCGAAGAGGTGGTGCGCACGGTGGTGCGGAGCGCGGTCTCGCGGTGTGTGAACTCGACGACCGCTCCGGCGACGGGGGCGCCGGCCGGGTCGCGAACCACGCCGCGGATCACGCCGGTGGTGGCCTGCGCCTGGGCGGCGGCGGGGTGGGGCGGGGGAACGAGAAGGGCGGCGGCGGCCGCCAGGAGGACGATGCGCATTGAAGAGCGGACAGTGGCGTGCATAGTCGGGAAAACGGACCATCTGATTGGGAGACGAACATTCCGGAAACGCCAAGTTACCTCCATCCGGCGGTTTGGCGTAAGCCCGGGCAGCCCGCGAACAGGAGTCCGCCGCCCTTCGAGCGGATTTGACACGGCCCGGCCCAACGAAAAAAGATGCAACATGTCCCTCCCCTACGATCCCCTGGTCCCGCGCACTCTTCGCCTGCCCGAGGTCGTCGCCCGGCGTCGTGCCATGTTGAGTGCGCCCCACGTCAAACCCCTCAATGAATTCGCCCAGCGGCTTCAGCTGGCACAGCCGGAAGCGACGGTCCCCCACTTCGATCCATTCGACGGAGGCACGACGGCACGCATCCTCTTCCTCTTCGAGAAGGCCGGGCCCAAGACGGACGCGAGCAGTCTGCGCGGTTCCGGGTTCGTGTCGCGGGACAACGACGGACGAACCGCCGAATGGACCTTCCGGCTCATGCGCCTCGCCGGCATACCGCGATCGCTCACGGTGATCTGGAACGTGGTGCCCTGGTGGGACCGGAAGCGCGCCGCGTCACCGGAACAGCTGCGCGAAGGCGTGGCTCATGTCCGGGAACTCGTCACGCTTCTGCCGGTCCTCGACACCGTCATGTTCGTGGGCGACAGGACCGCAACGGCCAAGCAGATGCTGAGCGACCTGCCGTACCGGAACTACCGGTCCTACCATCCGTCGCCGAAGGTGAAGGCCGAGTGGGCGGCGAAGTGGCTCGCCATTCCCGACGAGTGGTCGCAGGTGATGGAAGGGCGGTAGGCGGGACTTCGGTGGCGAGGCACGTGGGGCATAGGAGCCCGTGGATAAACTCCCGCGAGCACCGAGAGCGGCAAGGCGCCGGGCTGACATGTGGTTGAAGTTTCGCATCTTGTTGCGGTGAGTGTGGTTGCATGTTCGA